>JAIUNA010000001.1 GCA_022565265.1 Roseinatronobacter sp.
ATTGCGCAACTGTTCTGATTCCGGGCGCATTGGGCGGGCGCGCAAACTCATTCCGGCCTCGCGCAATGTCTGTGACCCTTTGCGCAGCTTGCACGGCGCGCAGGCGGCCACAACGTTTTCCCAGCTTGTCACCCCACCCAGCTTGCGCGGAAGCACATGATCAAAGGTCAGATCATGTTTTGCGCCGCAATATTGGCAGGTAAATTCATCGCGCAAAAACAAGTTGAAGCGCGTAAATGCCACACGTTTGCGCGGCTTCACATAATCGCGCAGCACCACCACAGAAGGCACGCGGATTTCCATCCGCTGGCTGCGCACAACATGATCATATTCCGCCAGAATATCGACCCTGTCCAAAAACACCGCCTTTACCGCATCCTGCCATGGCCAAAGCGACAGCGGGTAATACGATAGCGGGCGGTAATCGGCATTCAGCACAAGTGCCGGAAATTGCCGCAAGGCGACCGGGTCGCGCACGAATTCAGTTCTGAAATCACCATCCACAGGTGCTGCCTCCGTTCAAGCAGCCCTTGGGGCGTCATCCTGCGCGCGCCCCGCAGGGCCGTCGGCGTGCTGCGCCACAGCATCGCCATGTGCAACACTATATATGGGGCGAAGCATCTGGCAAGCCTTTAGAGAGCACCAGATGTCGCAGCCCCGGTATTAGGGCCGCGACACTTCAGAATTATGACAGGCACAGCACGTGTTGCGCCTTATTTGGGCAGCTTTTCGCGCAGAAAAGACAACGCAAGAGACAGCCCATCATGGGCGATACCATGGCCCGTGCCTTTGGAAATATGGCTATAGGTTTCAAACCCGGCCGCTGCCAGCGCATCTGCAGCCTGTGGCAGGCTTGCAAGCGGCACCACCTCGTCCTGATCGCCATGCACCAAAAGGATCGGGGGCTTGGAGATTGTCGCCCCTTCCAGCAATTCCGGCTGCATCAAGCGGCCCGAAAACCCCACCACCCCGGCAATCGGGGCCGCACGGCGGGGGGCAACATGCAAGCTCATCATCGTGCCTTGCGAAAAGCCTACCAGTGCCAACCTGTCTGGCGTCAGGCCCTCGTCTGTCAACAGTTGGTCGAGAAAGGCGTTCAGATCGTCTGCCGCCGCAGCCAGCCCGGCCAAAGCCTGCTCTTCGCTTGACCCATCCAACCAGGGAATCGGGAACCACTGATACCCAAAGGGATTGGCGGTGCATTTTTCGGGCGCATCGGGGGCAAAAAACGCAGTATCGGGCAAATGCGGCCCCAAAGGATCGGCCAGCCCCAGCAGATCGCTGCCATCCGCGCCATATCCATGCACAAAAACTACAGCCGTTTTTGCCGTCCCGCCTGAAACGGGGCCGCGGCGACCAGATGCAAGCGCGCGTGTCATGTGATTCCTTCCCTCTCGGTTTCCACCCGGTAATAAGCCCAGAGTAACCCCGCCGCAACGGTGCGCCATGGCGTCCATGCAGCCGATAGCTTCCGTAACGCGGCTTCTTTCGGGCGCTCTGGAAGTGCAAAAAGCCGTTTCGCGGATTCTTGCAAGGCAAGATCAGCAGGTGCGAAGACATCCGCACGGCCAAGGCTGAACATTGCATAAATCTCTGCAGTCCAATGGCCTATGCCGGGAACTTCAACCAAAATACGCACCACTTCCGTATCCGGTAGCGCCCGAAGTGCCGCGAAATCTATGCCAGAGGCCGCCAGCGCGCGCGCATAACGCATTTTCTGCCCCGACAGGCCCGGCGCGCGCAAAGTTTCATCATCTGCCGCCAATACGGCCTCTGGTGTGACCAGCCCCGCCACTTCCATGCGCCCCCAGATGGCGCGGGCGGCATGGGTGCTGACTTGTTGGCTGACAATGGCGCTTAAAACATGCGCAAACCCATCTGGCTTGCGCCGCAAGGGCGGTGTTCCGGTCAGGCGCAGCGCATGGGCGAAGCGCGGCGCTTGCGCGGCCAGCCAGAGCGCGCCTTCCTCCATGCACTCTTGCGTTGTCAGAATGCGCCCCACCATCAGCCCTGCGCCTTTTTTCTGCACATGTAAAACACCTCTTCCCCCCGGCATAAATCAGGTCTAATCCTGCGCGCATGAGCGATACAGTTGCAACCCCCGATAACACCCGCGCAAAGCGCAATGTCATTGTTCTGGTGGCAGCCCAAGCGATTGTGGGCGCGCAACTGCCGATCCTGTTCATTATCGGCGGGCTGACGGGGCAGATGCTGGCCTCTAACCCCTGCTGGGCCACTTTGCCCATCTCCATGATTGTTCTGGGGTCTATGGCCGCGGCCACGCCGCTATCCAGCTTCATGCAGGCCTATGGGCGGCGCGCGGGGTTCTGGCTGGCCTGTGGGGCGGGCGCTGTTGGGGCGGCAATTTCGGCCTATGCGCTGATGCTTGGCTCTTTTGCGCTTTTCCTGCTCGGCTCTTTCATCACGGGCACATATATGTCGGCAAACGGGTTTTACCGCTTTGCTGCCACAGATACCGCCAGCCCCGAATTCCGGCCCAAGGCGATTTCCTATGTCATGGCGGGCGGGCTTTTATCGGCGGTCTTTGGGCCACAGCTTGTATCATTCACCACAGATGCGATGTCGGTTCCGTTTCTGGCAACATATCTGGCGGTTATCGGGCTGAATATTGCAGGCGTTGTGTTGCTCAGCGCGCTGGATATCCCCACCCCGCCCAAACCCAGCAGCACCACCCTTGCCGGGCGTTCGCGGCGCGAATTGCTCAGCGTGCCTGTTATCGCCGTGGCAGTGATTTGCGGCACGGTATCTTATGCGCTGATGAATCTGGTCATGACCTCTACACCCTTGGCCGTGGTTGGGTGCGGCTTTGCCACATCGGATGCGGCCAATATCGTTTCGGCCCATGTTCTGGCCATGTATGCGCCATCCTTCTTCACTGGCCATCTGATTGCGCGCTTTGGTGCGCGCAGCATTGTGGCTTTGGGGCTGGTTATCCTTGCGGCCTCTGGCGCCGTGGCCATGACAGGGGTGGAGTTGGAGCAGTTTTACATAGCCCTGATCCTTCTGGGCGTGGGCTGGAATTTTGGCTTTATCGGGGCCACAAGCATGCTGACTGCCGCACATTCCCCCGAAGAGCGCGGGCGCATTCAGGGCATGAATGATATGATCGTCTTTGGGGGCGTATTTCTCGCCTCGCTCAGCTCTGGCACGCTGATGAACTGCTCTGGCGGGAATGCCGAAACTGGCTGGCAATTGGTCAATCTAGCAATGCTGCCTTTCCTTGTTCTGGCAGGCAGCGCGCTGATCTGGCTGGCGCTGCGCCCGCGCGCGGTGTGATCGACCGCGCGTAGGTCGCTCTCAACAGTTTGGAAAACAGCCCTTACACGGGTGAAAGTGAGTCTTTTATGACGCACCCAGCCGCTAAGCGGCGCTTTTGGCTGTCTGAGACCCGCTCAGTGGTTGACACAAATCATGATTTTAGAGATTTTTAGGAAAAATTATAACTAATGAGGCGATTATGGGCAGTCATTTCACGACGCCGCTTTTGGCGGTGGGTATTTTCGCGATTGCGGGATGTGGCGGCGGGGGCGGCGGCGCTGGCGGAACGCCATTTGTCACGCGCAATTCAACCACAATCGACAGCCAGACATTCGCCGCCTCTGTCGCGCGCGCCAACCTGTTTCGCCGCAGCAACGATGGCGCGATGGTCTTGCAGATCACCGAAGGGTCGATGGCCGGGGTTAGCATAAGCTGCCTTGACGGGCAGATGCAGAATTGCACGGTTCTTGGCGGGGCAAATAATACGGGCACAGGCGGTTTGACCCAGCATTTGCAGGGAGAGTACGCTTTTGTCGGAAATTTCCGTATAGATCAGCGCATTGATGGCGAAAATGCCAGCGCCGCGCAGCTTGTTCATGCGGGGGCCTTGGATAGACACGCCACGCAACCAAATTTGCCGCGTAGCGACATACCGACCAGCTATCAAGGACAGTTTCGGGGCAGCGCGGGTTTGATTGATGGCCCGTATGGATTGGTTGGCGGGGATGCCGTGCTAGAGGTAAACTTCGCAGCAGGTTTGCTTGCAGCGCGGTTCAACGGTGGGTTTCCAGATGGTGGAGCACCTATTTCGGCGGCTTTCAACAATGTGACCATCAATTCCCAGACAGGGCAATACACTTCAACGGATGCAACTGTCATGACATTTCAGAATGCCGATGCAGGCGGCAATTTTGACGGCGCTTTCTATGGCCCCAACGGGCAAGAGGCAGCAGGGATTTTCAATCTTGGCAACGAAACCCACGGCGGCATGAGCGGGATTTTTCTTGCCTGTCAAAATACCCCCACCTGCCTTGCGCAAGATTGATCTCTGTCAGAGGCGGCCAAAGCGTTCCAGCAGCGCCGCCTCGATCGCGGGAGAGACGAATTTCGACACATCCCCCCCCAGTCGGGCGATTTCCTTCACCAGTTTCGAGGCAATCGCCTGATGCCGGGCCTCTGCCATGAGAAAAACAGTCTCTATACTGTCATCCATCGCGCGGTTCATCCCGACCATCTGGAATTCATATTCAAAATCCGTCACAGCCCGCAGCCCGCGAATGATGATAGAGGCCCCCCCATCTCGCGCGCAATCAATCACCAAGTGCTCGAATGGATGGGCGATAATCTCTACCCCTGTGCGCGCGCTCAGGTCTTGGACTTCGGCCTCTATCATCGCCACACGCTCTTCCAGCGTAAACAATGGCCCCTTGTCACGATTTATCGCAACCCCGATCACCAGACGATCCACCAGTTGGGCCGCGCGGGTGATGATATCCCGATGCCCCAATGTCAGTGGATCAAACGTTCCCGGATAAAGCCCGATACGCATAGCGGTTCCCCCTGCTTCTCTTGAAGGGCACGCAACAATATTGCGCGCCAAGATGCAAGCCTGTCCTGTGGCCCGGCCGGGGAAATTTGGCAAAAGTCGCGACACTGGCAGTGCTTGACCCGCAGAAATTCCACCAACCGCTTGCCCTGCCCCGCCATCATCGCTACCACCACCCCTGCCCCCGATGAGCATAGCATATGTCGATTTCCGTATTTCTGACAGGTTTGGCAATGGGGCTGACGCTCATTCTGGCGATTGGGGCGCAAAATGCGTTTGTCTTGCGTCAGGGATTGCGCGGCGAGCATGTCTTTGCTGTCTGCCTGACATGCGCGCTGTCAGATGCGGCGCTTATTATTCTTGGTGTATCAGGGTTTAGCAAGATCGCGGCAATTCTGCCATGGATTGAACCCGTCATGCGCTATGCAGGCGCGGGGTTTCTGCTGTGGTATGGGGCGCGCAGTCTGCGTGCGGCGCTTTCCTCTGGCGCGGCGTTGCATGTCAGCGGCGAGGGGGCAACCGTGCCGCTTGCTTCTACGCTTTTGGCATGCCTTGCGATCACATGGCTCAATCCCCATGTCTATCTGGATACGGTCGTCCTTCTTGGCACAATCTCGACCGGGTTTCCGGGGCAGGAAGCGATTTTCGGCGCGGGGGCTGTTTTTGGTTCATTCCTGTTCTTTTTCGCGCTGGGTTATGGCGCCACCCGCTTGCGCCCGGTTTTCGCAAAACCCAGTGCATGGCGCGTGTTGGACGGCACCATCGCCGTTGTGATGTGGGCCATTGCGGCCAAGCTGGTTTTTGGCTGAAAATGCGCGCGGCGTCATCGCTCTGCCCTTGCCAGACAAAAAGCGCCTTTAAATTGGGCATGCAGGGCGTCTATATCTGATATATGCAGCATTATCCGCGCTTCTCGCTCACATTCCGCATGATCCGCGATAGCGTTGGCCAAGCACATCAAGAACTGGACAGGACACAATGGCCATTCATGCCAGCATCTACCACCTGACACATTATATTTATGACAGGCCAGTCATGCTTGGCCCGCAAGTGATCCGTTTGCGCCCTGCGCCGCATTCACGCACACGCGTTCTGTCACACAGCCTCAAGGTCAGCCCCGGCGGGCATTTCGTAAACCACCAGCAAGACCCATATGGCAACTGGCTGGCGCGTTTCGTCTTTCCCGAACCCGTGCGTGAATTGAAAATCGAGGTCGATCTGACAGCCGATATGTCTGTCTATAATCCGTTTGATTTCTTTACCGAAGACGGGGCAGAAAACTGGCCCCTCACCTACCCGGCTGATTTGGCAGAGGATTTGGTGATCTACAAGCGCGCCGAACCCGCTGGCCCGCTATTGCAAGCGTTTCTGGACAAATTTCCGCGCGAGCCGCGGCCCACGGTGGATTTTCTGGTGCTTCTCAACCGCACGGTAAATGCCGCTATCCACTACACAATCCGTATGGAACCGGGTGTGCAGACACCTGAAGAAACTTTGGGCAGCGCAGAAGGATCGTGCCGCGATTCAAGCTGGCTATTGGTGCAGGCGCTGCGGCATCTGGGCGTTGCGGCGCGGTTTGTGTCTGGCTATCTGATCCAGCTTGCCCCCGATGTAAAAGCGCTGGATGGGCCATCTGGCACAGAGGTGGATTTCACCGATCTGCATGCTTGGGTAGAGGCCTATATTCCCGGCGCGGGCTGGATCGGGCTTGATCCCACATCGGGGCTGTTGACAGGGGAAAGCCACATCCCCCTTGCCGCAACGCCCCATTACCGCAACGCCGCCCCCATTTCGGGCGGGTTTTCCGGCGCGCCCGATACGAAGATTGATTTCAACTTTGAAATGCGCGTGCAGCGCCTTGCCGAGCATCCCCGCATTACCAAGCCCTTCAGCGATGCGGCATGGGAAAAGCTCAACACCATGGGTGCAAAGGTAGATGAGGCCCTGAACGCTGCTGATCTGCGCCTGACAATGGGCGGAGAGCCAACTTTCGTTTCTATCGACGATTTTGAAACTGCGGAATGGAATACCGAGGCCGTTGGCCCCACCAAACGCGATTTGGCCGACAAGCTGATACGGCGCTTGCGCACACGCTTTGCGCCGAGTGGGTTTTTGCATTACGGGCAAGGCAAATGGTATCCGGGCGAAACCCTGCCACGCTGGACATTCTCGCTGTATTGGCGCCACGATGGCCAGCCCGTCTGGAAAAACCCCGATCTGGTGGCGCAAGAGGCGCAAGATTACAACGTGGGCGCAGATCAAGCCGGGGAATTCCTCAAGAGCTTTGCTCAAAAGCTGGGGATAGAACCTGACTATGCGCAAGCCGCCTATGAAGACCCGGCAGAGTGGATTTTGAAGGAATCGCTCTTGCCGCCCAATGTGACGCCCGAAAATTCGCGCCTCAAAGATGCCGAAGAACGCGCGCGCATTGCCCGCGTCTTTGATCGCGGCCTCACAGAGGCGGCGGGCTTTGTGCTGCCGATCCAGCGCTGGCAGGGTGCTGCCCATGCGCCGCGCTGGCGCTCTGAGATGTGGAAACCCCGGCGCGGCAAGCTGTTTCTTGTGCCCGGCGACAGCCCTGTGGGCTTTCGCCTGCCGCTTGGCAGCCTTCCCTATGTCCCGCCCGCACAATACCCCTATACCTACCCTGCGGATAGCTCGATCCCTCTTGCCCCACTGCCGGATTTTCACAGCCGCCACATTCCCCAGCGCGCCGAGGTAGAGGCAGAGATAGACCGCATCGCCCGCGAAGAGGCCGAGCAACAGGCCATGATGCCCCCGGTTTCGGCCGGGCATGAGCAGGCGGGCAAAGTGACGCTGGATGACACCCACCGCCAGCGGATTGTGGCGCAAGACGGCATAGACCCGGAACATGGCACAGTGCGCACCGCCATCGCAATAGAGCCGCGCGCAGGCCGGTTATGCCTGTTCATGCCGCCCTGCGAAACGCTGGAGGAATATCTTGATCTGCTGGCAGCGGCAGAGGCCACGGCGGCGGAATTGTCGCTTCCCATCCATATAGAGGGCTATGCCCCACCCAATGATCCGCGCCTGAATGTCATTCGCGTAGCGCCCGATCCCGGTGTAATAGAGGTGAATATCCACCCCGCCCATAATTGGGAGGATTGCGTGGCCACCACCGAAGCGATTTATGACGAGGCCCGCAATTGCCGCCTTGGGGCGGATAAATTCATGGTGGACGGGCGTCATTGCGGCACTGGCGGGGGCAATCACGTGGTTGTGGGTGGGGCCACGATGGCAGATAGCCCCTTTCTGCGCCGCCCCGATCTGCTCAAATCCCTGATCCTTATCTGGCAGCGCCATCCCTCGCTCAGTTACCTGTTTTCTGGCCTGTTCATTGGCCCGACCTCGCAGGCCCCCCGCATAGACGAGGCCCGCCATGACAGCCTGTATGAGCTGGAAATAGCCCTCGGCCAGATTGGTGATCCGGTTGCAGGCGGGCCATTGCCGCCGCCTTGGTTGGTGGACAGGTTGTTGCGCAACATCCTGATAGATGTGACAGGCAACACCCATCGCGCCGAAATTTGCATTGATAAACTCTATTCCCCCGATGGCCCAACAGGGCGTTTGGGGCTGGTGGAATTTCGCGGGTTTGAAATGCCGCCCCATCCGCGCATGAATCTGGCGCAGCAACTTTTGATCCGCGCCATCATAGCGCGGGTGGCGCAAGACCCTGTGCGCTCTGCCCCGGTGCGCTGGGGTACGGTGCTGCATGACCGTTTCATGCTGCCCCATTTCGTTTGGGAAGATTTCCTTGCGCTGCTGGCCGATCTGCGCGCGCATGGCTTTGATCTGGATCCCGAATGGTTTCGCGCGCAGGCCGAATTCCGCGTTCCTTTCTGCGGCCAGATCGAGGTGGAGGGCGTGCATCTGGAATTGCGTCAGGCGTTGGAGCCGTGGCATGTGCTGGGCGAAACCGGCGCGATTGGGGGCACTGTGCGCTATACCGACAGCTCGGTTGAACGGCTGCAAGTGCGGCTGACAGCGCTGCATCAGGATCGCTACACCGTGATGTGCAACCGCCGCCCCGTACCGCTGGCAAAAACGGGCATATCGGGAGAGGCCGTGGCAGGGGTGCGGTTCAAGGCATGGCAACCCGCCGCAGCGCTGCACCCGGTCTTGCCTGTCAATGCGCCGCTGACATTCGATATCTATGACACCTGGACAGGGCGCGCGATTGGCGGCTGTGTCTATCATGTAGCCCACCCGGGCGGGCGCAATTATGATACCTTCCCTGTGAACAGCTATGAGGCCGAGGCACGCCGCCTGTCACGGTTTGAAGCGCATGGCAATACGCCCGGCGCCTACCAGCCCGCATCGGAACGGGTGCATCCCGAATTCCCCATGACCCTCGATTTGCGGCGCGCAAGCATTCCATGACAGCGCCATGACACAGCCTCGCGCCAATGCCTTGCCTGATTTGTTGAAAGGCTATGCCCTTCATGCCGGGGTATCGGATGAATTATTCGATACACGCGGCGCCATGCGCCCTGTCTGGCATAGTTTCATTGATCCGCTTGCGCGCATGCCTGTGGCCGAGGTCGAGGCGCGGTTTGCGCGCGGCGATCAATATTTGCGCGATGCTGGAGTGTATTTCCGTCATTACTCGGAAGGCCCGGCACAAGAGCGCGCCTGGCCGCTCAGCCATATCCCGGTTCTGATTGCAGAGGCTGAATGGGCGCATATCTGCGATGGTCTTGCCCAACGCGCCGATCTGCTGGAGCAGGTACTTGCCGATCTGTACGGGCCTGCGCGTCTGGTGGCGCAAGGCCATCTGCCTGCCGAACTGGTGGCAGGCAATCCCCATTGGCGCCATCCGATGGTGGGAATGACCCCGAAATCGGGTTACTGGCTGCACCATCTGGCCTTTGAAATCGGGCGCTCGCCCGATGGGTCTTTTTTCGTGTTGGGGGATCGCACCGAAGCCCCCTCTGGCGCAGGTTTCGCGCTGGAAAACCGCATGGCCGCCACACGCATTTTCACAGAGCCATTCCCCCGCGCCCATGTGCGCCGATTGGCAGGGTTTTTTCGCCGCTTCCGCGCCGCACTGGAAGATATGGCAGGGCCGGGACGCGACATGGCCATTCTCACGCCGGGGCCGAATAACGATACCTATTACGAACATACCTATATCGCGCGCTATCTGGGCCTGATGCTGCTGGAGGGCGAGGATATGATCGTGGAAAACGGTCAGGCCATGGTACGCACAGTGCAGGGCTTGCAGCCGCTGGGGCTGCTCTGGCGGCGGTTGGACGATGATTTCGTCGATCCTCTGGAACTGAACGAACACTCTGCGCTTGGCACGCCGGGGCTGTTGGGGGCCTTGCGCCAAAAGGGCTTGTCCATGATCAATGCGCCCGGTTCTGCCGTGCTGGAGACCCGCGCCTTCATGGCGTTTTATCCGCGCATGGCCAAGGTGCTGCTGGGCGAGGCTTTGAAATTGCCCAATATCGCCACATGGTGGTGCGGGCAGGCGCGCGAACGCGCGCTTGTGCAGGCCAATGCACGCCAGATGATAATCGGCGGCGCGCTGGAAACCGGCCTGCCCTTTGCGATTGGCGCAGATGCCGCCTTGGGCGGAGAGTTTCGCGGTGCAGCCCCTGCCCCTCTGGAAGACTGGATCGCCGCGCGCGGGGGCGCACTTGTCGCGCAAGAGGCCGTGACACTCTCCACCACGCCCGCATGGGAAGCGGGGCGGCTGGTTCCCCGCCCCATGACAATCCGTGTTTTTGCCGCGCGCAGCAAGGATGGCTGGGTCTTCATGCCCGGCGGCTATGCGCGCATTGGCAAGACCCAAGACCCAACCGCACTGGCTATGCAAGCGGGCGGGTCGGTTGCGGATGTCTGGGTCATGGCCGACCGCCCTGTGCCTGCAGATACGCTGGTGGCCAGCACAAGTTTCGAGCGTGTGCCAGCAGGCATTCTGCCCGCGCGCGCGGCGGATAACCTCTATTGGCTGGGCCGCTATGTGGAACGTACGGAAAGCGCGATCCGGCTGTTGCGCGCCTATCATCTGCGACTGGCGGAAACCGGCGATCCGCAAGACCCCACGCTTGTGGCGCTGGCAAGCTATCTGGCCGGGCTGGATTTGGGCATAGCGCGGCCTGTCCCTGATGCGCTGCCTGCACTCATCGATGCCGCGCGCAGTGCCGCGGCAAAGGTGCGCGACCGTTTCTCGCCCGATGGATGGCAGGCACTCAATGACATGGCCAAAACCGCGCGCCGCTTCACCACGCAGGTAGAGGCCGGGGATGATGCCGCGCGTGCCATGTCGGTTTTGCTGCGGAAGCTATCCGGCTTTTCCGGGCTGGTGCATGAGAATATGTATCACTTTCTGGGTTGGCGCTTTTTGTCACTGGGCCGCGCGCAAGAACGCGCCGATACCATGCTGATGCAACTTTTGGCCTTTGCTGCCCCCGATGCCGTGGCAGGCAGCCATGAAATTGCGATAGAGCTGGGCGATTGCATCATGACGCATCAACGCCGCTACCGCTTTGGCCCGTCGCGCGAGACAGTGCTTGATCTGCTGGCGCTGGATGCCGACAATCCGCGCGCGGTGCTGTATCAGCTGGCCGAAATGCGCACCCATCTTGCCGCCCTGCCCCGCCCACAGGAGGCTGGCGCGCGTATGAGCGACGTGGAAAAGCTGCTGCTGGAACTGGACACAGAATTGCGCGTGGCAACCCCGGAGAGTGTGTCCCCCAGTTGGCTGGCCGGGTTTCGCGCGCGGCTTGCGCGGGTGTTTGACCTGCTCTCGGCGCAATATTTCAGGTGATCCATGCGCTATGACATTCGCCTGACGCTAGACCACAGCTACCCCGCCGCATCGGATCATGCGCGCAACCTGCTGCGGCTTTTGCCTTCTGACGGGCCGAACCAGCGTATTTTGCGCAGGCTTCTCACCATTGTCCCCCACCCGAACGAGCGCCGCGACTGGCAGGATTATTTTGGCAATGTCACCACTCTTGTCGCATGGCATATACCCGTCTGTGCAATCCGTTTCGAGGTATCGGTACAGGCCGAACGCTGGGCGGGCAGTGCGATGGATATCTCCACCCCCCTGAGGGCGCTGGGGCCGGAAATCGTGGCGGCGGGCCTCTCGTCATCTGCGCCGCTACATTACAGGCCCCCTTCGCCCCGGATTGGCCCTTCTGCTGCCATTGCCCGTTTCGCCCAAGCGCAGTGTCACCAGGCTTATTCCACCCGCGAAGCGGTAGAGGCCCTGGGCCGCGCGCTGCATGATCTTATGCGCTTTGACCCAACTGCGACCGAGGTGACAACACCGCCAGCCGAGGCCTTTGCCGCCCGGCGGGGCGTGTGTCAGGATTACGCGCAGATCATGATCTGCGGTTTGCGGGCGGTTGGCATACCCGCGGGCTATGTGTCGGGCTTTATCCGCACCACGCCACCTCCGGGCCAAAAGCGCCTGGAAGGTGTAGATGCCATGCATGGTTGGGTCATGGCATGGTGCGGGGCCACGCAAGGCTGGTTGGAATATGATCCGACCAATGCCCAATGGGCGGGTGAGGATTATATCACCACTGCGATCGGGCGAGACTACGCTGATGCCGCGCCGGTGCGCGGTGCCGTGCGCACTGCCGGGGGGCAACAAACAAAACATGCGGTGGATATGATCCCCCTCCAGGCGGCGTATCCCGCGTTTTCCGGGCCTGAGATTTCGCCCCTAGGTTGAATTACGCGAAGCATTTTAAGCATATTCTCCACGCGCCTGCGCTGCGACAGGCATGCCATCCGCGCGCATGCCGATATTTGCCCGGAAAACCAAGCTGCAAAGCCTTTATGCGCCCTTGCCGCACATAGAGATAATGACAGGCATTCGCGCCAGCCAAGCCCGAACGGAAGATCACCCCAGTATCAGCTCTAAAACAACCGCATGACCAGACGTTAAGCAACATACAGCGCGCGCACCCCCTCGCCCCAAGGCCACCGAATGGAGCAGACATGACCCCATCTTCCCTATGCCTGACAGGGACAGTCCGACACTCAGATACTGACACGTTACGCAACCAAAGCCTCGCCTGCCTGGAGAAAGGGGGGCTATGCCTGCTGGATGACGGGCTTACCGAAATCGAAAGCGGGCCGCTTCAGGTGCTGCTTTGCGCCGCCGCAGAGGCCCGCAACCGCGCTTTGCCCTGCGAACTGGACGCAAGCGCAACCCAAGTTTTTAACAGTGCTCTTGGCAAGCTGCATCTGGCAGATGCCCAAAGCTTTTTCACGATCATTTCAGACAGACAGGCCCCAGTTTCACAATGAGCAAAACCATTCTGACAGTCGATGACAGCCCTTCCATCCGAAATGTCGTGCGCATGACGTTGCAAGAGGCTGGGTACACGGTGATCGAAGGCTTTGACGGCCAGGACGGGCTGGAAAAAGCAACCGCCAATCATGTGGATGCAATTATCGTGGATCAGAACATGCCACGCCTCGATGGGATTGGCATGATCCGTGCATTACGACAGCATCCCAATGGCCAAGGAGTGCCGATTGTCGTGCTGTCCACGGAATCTGAAGACAACCTGAAGCAACAGGCCCGTGACGCCGGCGCACTTGGATGGATGGTTAAACCATTCACGCAAGACAAGCTTCTGGCCGTAATTCGCAAGGTGGTAGGCGCATGACAGATGATCTCGCAGCAGTATTTCACGAAGAGCTTTCGGAACTTGTCGAAAGCCTCGAACGCGCCTTGCTGGATCTCAAGTCACAGCCAGAGGATCTTGGCCTGATCAACCAGGTCTTCCGCGATCTGCATACCATCAAGGGCAGCGGTGCGATGTTCGGGTATACCACGCTTGCGGGGTTCATCCATGATTTTGAAACTGCTTTTGACAAAGTGCGCAGCGGCGCACAAAGCGTCACGCCCGAATTGATCCGCTTATGTCTTGCCGCGCGCGACCTGATCCCCGCGCTACTGGACGATGAACCCGACCCCCAGGATCAGCGCGGAGAAATCTTGTCGGCGCTGCGCGCTGAGACCAGTGGCGCATTGCCCGATGCGCTGCCGGCCGCCCCTCTCGACGCTGGGCCAACACCTGCGCGGCTCTCCTTCCATCTGAAAGGCAAGGCCCTCGCACTGGGTGCGCGGCCCGATCTGGTGCTGAAAGAACTTATAACCCTCGGCGCAACAGAAATCGTTGCGGATATCTCCGCCCTCCCCGCGCTTGCGGATATGGACGCGGATATGTGCTATATGGCCTGGACTATGTCCCTTCCGGCCTCTGTTACCGAAGATGACCTGGAAGATGTGTTCTTCTTCGTGGATGCAGATTGGCAGTTGCACCGCGCCCCCCCCATAGCCGCACCCGCCCCGCAGGTGGTGGCGGATATCAGCCAAAGCGCGGCCCAAGCCCCCGCGCAACCCGCAGCCAGCCCGGCCCCACAGCCCAAAACAATCCCATCCGCACCCGGGGCTGAGGCCGAGGGCACCGGGCGCAATTCCGCGCCTCCGAAAGAGAACGCAAGTTCGGGCGAGGGCATGGCAACCGTTCGTGTGCCAGCCGCGCGGCTGGATACGCTCATGGATACAGTGGGAGAACTTGTCACAGTTGAAGCGCGGCTGACCGATCTGGCCCGCGCAAGCGGCGACCCTGCCCTTGTCTCGACAGCGGAATTGATCGCCCAGCTTGCCACGCAATTGCGCGATGCGACGATCGTGATGCGCATGGTTCCGCTGCGCAGCATCATCGCCCGCTTCCGCCGCCTTATTCTCAACCTGTCCGAGACATTGGGCAAACCAGTGGATTTTGTCGTCATCGGAGAAGAAACCGAATTGGACAAAACCATGATCGAGAAACTGGCCGATCCTCTGGTGCATATCCTGCGCAACGCAATTGACCACGGAATGGAAACTGCGGAAGAGCGGCAGAAAACCCCCAAATCCACCACCGGCCGGATAGAGCTTTCAGCAATCCACGCGGGGGGCGAGGTATTGATCCGGGTACGCGATGACGGGCGCGGCATGAGTCCGGATCGCATTCGCGCCAAGGCAGTCGAGCGCGGTTTGATCGCGCCCGATGCGCAACTGACTGATGGCCAGATATTCTCGATGATCTTCGAACCGGGGTTTTCCACCGCAGATGTGGTGACAGAACTTTCAGGGCGTGGTGTTGGAATGGATGTGGTGCGCAGAACAATCGAAACATTGCGTGGCACGATCGATGTCGAGTCTCGCCTTGGCATTGGCACCACCGTCACCATGCGCCTGCCCCTGACATTGGCAATCATCGACGGCCTGATGATCAAGGTGGGAGAGGAAACATATACCCTGCCCCTCTCAGCGGTCAAAGAAATCATAGAATTGCCCAAAGACAAGGTAATCGCCAGCGAGACTGATGATTTTCTGGATATTCGCGGAAAATTCGTTCCCTTCCTGCGCTTGCGCAACCTGTTGAGCTGCTCTGCGCCAGAGCCAGACAGCCAGAATGTGGTGATTGTCGAGGCTGGGGATGGCTGTGTGGGCTTGGTTGTGGATCGCATCATCGGAACCAGCCAGACCGTGATCAAACAAATGTCAAAACTGCATGCCGGCGCACGTGCGATTTCAGGGGCAACCATCCTGAGCGATGGCAGCGTGGCACTTATCATCGATGTGCAACATCTGGTTAGCGCAGCCAGCCCTCATCCAAAATTGGCACGGGAGTTGGCCGCATGAGCATTCAGTACAATCAATCGGCACTACTGCATGTGCTTACCTTCTCCCTGGGGCAACAGAAGCTTGCAATCCCCGCGATCAATCTGCGCGAAATCCTTGATCCAATGCCCTGCACACGTGTTCCTGGTGCGGGTTCTGTAGTTCCTTGGGTGCTCAATGTTCGCGGCTCTGTCGTGCCTCTGGCTGAATTGCGCCTGCCATTGGGCATTCGCCATCCCCATGAAGCACAAAGTGAAACCCGCCGTTTCGTGGTGCTGGAGGTTGAGGTCGGTGAAGACTTGGTCACCGTTGCCATCGTCGCGGATATTGTCCATGCCGTAACCACAATTCCAAGCGCGGAAATCGAACCCCTTCCCGCAGCAAGCCAGTTTCCCGCAGAATTCATCAGCGGCATCTGGCGCGGCCATGCAGAATTTTATCTGCTGCCCGATCTGGCCGCAATTTTCACAACACTTGCCAAACGCAGCAAAGCTGCCTGACCAATAGGATATTTCATGAAACTCAGCATCAAACTCAAACTTGCAATGACATTTGCTTTTGTTTTTCTGCTATTCGGCGCATCGGTTCTCACCTCGCTGAACGAATTGCGAAGCGCGAATACACAATTTGCAGAGTTGACCATCGAAATTGACAAACTTGAAGTCGCAGACAGGCTGACAATCGACATTCTGGGAACACGCGCGGCCATGGCAGGCTTGCTGATAGAAATGGATAACGCTCCCGCTACGCTCAATGCGGAACTGAAAGGCAGTCTCGAAAATTATATTTCAAAGATCAACATTGATATTGCGGAAATGCGCGAACTGACAAGCGATGCCGCCATCGTAACCGAATTGGATACTCTGGCGAGGATGAACGCGGATGCGCAACGGCAAATCACAACAATGCTGAATATTTTCGACAGCAATCTAAAATCTGCCGCAAACACGATGTTTCATAATCAGATGCGGGACTCGACACGCGAAATGATTGCGGTCATCGATCATATTCGCAGTGTCATTGCTGTATCGATTGAGGGTCGCGAAAACACTGTCCGGCAATCCTATGAGGCCTCGAAAACTAAACTCTGGATCATGTTCGCGGCCTCTGTTCTGGTTGGCTCTGCCGCTGCAGGCACAGTGACCTTGTCAATCTCACGCCGCGTGGCAAAGACTGCGGAACTGGCGCGTGCAATGTCCAAAGGGGATCTGACAAAGACTCTGGAGTTACGCGGCGGTGATGAAATCGGTCAGCTACAGATCGCCATAAACGAAATGGTCAGTCGCCTGCGCGAGATTGTCACTGCGGTTACAGAATCGGCTCAAAACGTGGCCTCTGGCGCATCGGAAATGGCAGCAACATCGGAAGAACTGGCACGCGGCGCAACCGATCTTGCCTCGGCCACAGAGGAAGCCTCTGCCTCGGTGGAAGAAATGACCGCCAATATCACACAAAGCGCCGAAAATGCCCAAACCACCGAAGGCATTGCGGCCAAATCCGCACAGGATGCGCTGACAAGCGGCCGCGCGGTTGCCGATGCTGTCACCGCGATGCAAACCATCGCCGACCGGATCATGATCGTGCAGGAAATCGCACGTCAAACCGATCTTCTCGCGCTCAACGCGGCCGTTGAAGCGGCACGCGCCGGCGAACATGGGCGGGGCTTCGCAGTGGTCGCTGCCGAAGTGCGCAAACTGGCGGAACGCAGCCAGACAGCTTCTGCCGAAATCTCATCGCTTTCGGCCTCAACCCTGCGCACGGCCACCAGTGCCGGCACAATGTTGGAAGATCTGGTTCCCAATATCGAGCGCACATCGGAACTGGTTACGGATATCACCCTCGCCTCGCGTGAACTCGCAACAGGATCGACACAGATTTCGCTGTCTGTGCAGCAATTGGATCGCGTCACACAGGCAAACACAGCAGCCTCGGAAGAATTGTCTTCCACGGCGGTAGAACTGTCGAGCCTGGCCGCAAACCTGCAGGAAACCGTCAGTTTCTTCAAGGTAGAAACCAGCGCAAGTGATGCTCCGGCGATCGCGCGTCATGCCCCAGCCAAGGACGCAAAACCCGTCAAGACAGCAGCCTCTCGCACAAGGCCCGCGGAGGAATCTGGTGGGTTCGACTTTGATATGGACACAGCAGAAGACGAGGCAGACAGCCGCTTCAAACGTCGCGAAGTCGCCTGAGAAAGGGATCGGAAATGAACCGCTGCGATGATTTCGTGACGCTGGAACTTGACGAGGTTCTTTACGGGATACCTGTTGAAAGGGTTCAGGAAATTCTGGATGTCTGCAAGGTTTCGCTGATGCCAAATGCACCCGATTACATGCTGGGTGTCATTGATCTGCGCGGTGAGAATGTGCCGATTGTCGATCTGCGCATTCTGATGGGCCTGGCGCCCAAGGCGGATACAGCCCAGACACGTTTCATCGTGGTGCAATTACAAAGCGGTGTGGCCGATTCCGTGATTGGCGTGCGCACCGACCGTGTGATTGACGTTGCACAACTGGACGCGGGCGCGCTTCAGCCCCTCTCAGAGGGACAGAAGCTCGCCTGGGACGGGCTGTCCGTACTTGGGATTGGGCGGCGCAACGGAGCCTTGATCAGCGTGATAGATCTTGAAGGGCTGTTCGCGCGCAAACTGAATATCGCCCAACGCGCGCCCAATCACCCAGAACCGGAGGAAGCAGCCTGAAATGCCTGCCACTCACTCCGCATTGACGCATGATATCCATGACAGATTCCGGGCCCCTATCCTGAAACAGAGCGGAATCAGCCTGAGCCAAGCCAAAACATCTATGATCGAGCAGCGCTTACGCCGCAGGGTTGTTGAAAACGGGTTTTCCAAAATAGAGCACTATCTCTCTGCGCTTCTATCAGGGAAACTCGGGGCACCGGAAATGGACATGGCGGTGGATATGATCACCACCAATACGACCAGTTTTTTTCGAGAAAAACAGCATTTCGACTATCTGTCAGATGTCCTTTTGCCGAAAATGCTGGCCGAACGCCGCACGCCCCTGCCGCGCCTGAAATTCTGGAGCGCGGCAAGCTCTGAAGGTGCAGAAGCGTTTACACTCGCCATGGTTCTGGCCGAAGCGCAACGGCATGGAAAACGCTTTGATTGGGCGATTCTGGGCACGGATCTGTCCAGTAGGATGGTCGCCAAAGCGCGCAAGGGTATCTATAACGCAGACCAGATCGACCAGATCGCGCCTGAACTGCGCCAGCGATACACCATGGTTTCCACCGCGCCAGAGCAAGCCCATCTCGCGCGGATCGTTCCCGAATTGCGCGCGAAGGTTCAATTCAAGCAAATGAACCTGATGGCCCCAAGCTACCCGGTCGATCATGGGATAGATGTTATCTTTCTAAGAAACGTGCTGATTTATTTCAGACTCGAAGACCGCCAGAAGGTGGTCGAGCACTTGATGCACCATATACGCCCCGGCGGCTATCTTTTTGTCGGGCATTCGGAAGGGATGTCGGTGCAATGCGCCGGGCTGGAACAGATCAAATCGACGATCTTGAGGAAGACGCCATGACGACCACACAAACCTCCGGGCAAATAAATGTTATGGTTGTGGACGATTCCACATCTTCCCGCGTTATGTTGCGCCGCATTATCGAGAGTGATGCCAGTTTGCGCGTCTCGGCCATGGCGCAGGATGCCTTTTCAGCGGCGCATCTAATGAAATCAGAATTGCCCGATGTGATTTTGCTGGATCTGGAAATGCCGGGCATGGATGGAATGACATTCCTGCGCCGGATCATGCAGCAACATCCCTTGCCGGTTGTGATCTGTTCATCGCTAACAGAAGAAGGGTCGCGCCGCAGTGTAGAGGCGATGGAAGCGGGCGCTGTCGATGTGATCCGAAAGCCGGAAATGCATGATGCCAATGCCCGTGCCGAGGCCACGATGCGCATTTGCGATGCGCTTCATGCCGCCGCAGCTTCGAATGCGGCCCGGCGGCCCGTGCCGATGCGTGCCCAAAGGCCTCTCCTGGCCAGCCCCAAACTAACTGCGGATGAAATTCTGCCCCCCCCCAATTTTCGCCGCCCGGTCGCGCCAGCAGAGTTGGTTGTCTGTATCGGGGCATCTACCGGCGGCACCGAAGCGTTGCGCGAAGTGCTTTGCGCGCTTACGCCAGAGGCCCCACCCATCGTGGTCGTCCAGCACATGCCCAAGGGGTTTACCGCAGCCTTCGCGCGGCGTCTTGACGGATTGGCACAGATC
Source organism: Roseinatronobacter sp. (assembly GCA_022565265.1). Lineage (GTDB taxonomy): Bacteria > Pseudomonadota > Alphaproteobacteria > Rhodobacterales > Rhodobacteraceae > Roseinatronobacter. The sequence goes on from JAIUNA010000001.1 coordinate 19,735, forward strand.
CGGATCCGAGAGGGCGAAGACGGGATGACCGTTGCGCGCGGCGAAGCGATCATCGCACCGGGTGACAGCCATATGTTGCTGCAACGCAAAGGTTCCGGCTATCAGGTTCAGGTACGCGGCGGCCCTTATGTGTCGCGCCATCGCCCCTCAGTCGATGTTCTGTTTCGATCTGCGGCCATTGCCGCAGGACAAAACGCGCTGGGCATCATTCTGACAGGCATGGGCGATGATGGCGCCATGTGTCTGGGCGAGATGCAACGCAGCGGCGCGGTGACAATCGCGCAGGATGAAGCGAGTTCGGTTGTCTATGGCATGCCGCGCGAGGCTGCACGACTGGGCCACGCGCACCATATCTTGCCGCTTGGCCGGATTGCCCCCATGATTATGGGCTTTGCCGCGGGTAAGATATCATTGGGAGGTGTCGCATGAGTCTGGATGATCCGATCCTCACGGGCGCGCCGGGTGCGCTGCGCCCTTTCGACGCCCTGCTGGACATTTCAGAAGAAGCCTTTCTCAAATCCGGGCAATTTCTGGAAGAGAGCCTTGTGCAATTGCATGTCTTGCGCAAGACATTCGGCTCTCTGGATGAGACCCTTGGGCCAGGCGCGGATGCACAACTCAAGACCTGGATTGCCGATATTACCGCGCAGGGTGCCGGGTTGCGTGGCGGTTTCGCGCAGATCAGCGAAACAACACGCAACTTGCGGGCGGTTATGGTGGGAATGCGTGCAGAAATGCGCGATCTCGGGGCGATCATCAAACTGATCGCCAATGTGTCGATCAATGCCCGCATTCAGGGAAACAGCCTTGTACGCCAGAGGCACCAGATCACATCCTTTATCGAAACACTGGGCAATCTATCGGCCAAGGCGGATGCAATCCTTCTGCATGTGACAGAGGCCATGGCAGCCACACTTCAGGCAGTATCCGATATCGAGGCCGCACAAATCGCGCTCTCGAGCGAATTGCGGAACACAACATTTCCCGCAATTGCCCGGTTCACCGATCTCGCCCGCAGTATCGGAGATGAACAGGCCGATTTGCACAGCGCCTCGATGATGATCGCGGCGCAGGTGGAACTGGCCTCTCATGATGTCGCACGCCTCGTGACTTCCCTGCAAATGGGCGATACGCTGCGCCAGCAATTGGAGAATGTCCATTCCGCTTTCACCTTGGCCGGGCAAGCGCCAAATGAAAAGAGCCTGTCCTTTCATCTGGGTGCCGCCTTGGCACAAGGCGCGCTGGACGCCGCATTGCCAGCGATTGATGATGCGCTTGATGCATTGGACGCGGTCGCACGGCGTGGAATGGAGATCACGCATGCCGCTGCAACGTCGTCTTTTGCACATGGCGCGCTGCGCAATGCGCAAACTGGCGAAAGCCATTTTGAAACATTCCGGAACGGGCTGGAAAATGTACGCACGCAATTCCGCGCGATGCAATTGGCCGCAGAACGCGCACGCGCCCAGATCGAAATCATCCTGCACAGTAATCCGGCATTGCAACGGATCGCACAGGATCTGCGTGTCGCCGGAATAAATGCAGTAATCACCTGTGCAAAACTGGGTGAGGAGGGACGATCGCTGCGCGAACTCGCACAATGGCTGCGCAGCGTGACAGATGAATGCGATGGCACGATGCTGCGTCTGGAGGTGGCGTTGGAAACGTCGCGCAAGGCCGTGTATAGCGCCAGCGATGATCTGATCAGCCAGTTTGATATCAATCTTGGCAGTTTTCTGGGTGTTGCCACCGATTTGGGTGGAGCAATAAACACTGCCCATACTGCGCTTTTGCAGGCTTCCGGGCAGTTTGACATTGCCTCTCTCATGCTGTCGCGCAAAATCACATTGTCGCGCCATGAATTGGCCAATTTGCGCGCGCAGATCCAGGACAGTGCACCTGCACTCGCAACTCTGCGCCTGCTGGGGTCATTCACCCCACAGCCTGACCCAGAAACAGCAAGCGCCATCGAGTATTTGGCCAATATACGGAAAAAATATACGATGGTGTCTGAACGAAACCTGCATGATCATCTGGTTGCAAGCCTATCAGGCAAAATGCCCGACGCTGACAGTTTTTCGGCTGCGGCAAAGCCTGAGAACCCGGCAGAGCTGGATGATCTGGCTGATATCTTGTTCTGAGCAGCCACGCGGCAGCGACAGGCAAATAACGCTCGACTTGGATTTTCTTTACTCAGACACGCCGCGCCCGCAGCGCTTGGGAGCACGCGACAGCAGAACGACGCAAAAGCACCGCGATGAAAAGTGCCAATCCGGCATTATCGCAGATGGCAAGGGAGCAACGATTGACACCCCTCGCGGATGGCACGGGCGTGTTGCAAAACGTCATGCCTTGTCACGGCGCCGCATGCACCGATTTGCCCCTGACGCAGGCAGCGCTTATCACTCTAGCGTGGAGGGCTTGCGCACATGTCTCAGTGAACTTTGCTGTATCGCTCCCTTTGACCACAAAGGTTGATCACTTCTCCCCATGCGCATTAAGGCCTTCGTCGCCCTTTGTTGTTTGGGGCCGTGTTGCCGACATTGCCCAATTTATCCGCAAACAGATCTGATACACATTTGTGCGAGCTATTCTCAGCAAGACTCTGCACCAGAGCAGGCCCGCAGGTTTTGATGGCTTTGCCCCCAATCCCGTTTTGATGGCAACGCCACTGGTGCAGATTGCGTATCACCATCAAAAAGCACCCCAATGCCAAGGCACTCTGCCTACGCGTCTTAGACTGCAAAAGCAAAAGCACAGACCCGGTTACAAGGCTAAATGCGCGTTTCAGACATATGCGAGAATGCCCCCGGCAAAACCGGAGGCACTTATTGGAAAAGGCGGCGCCTTGTCCTTGGCAGCAGTGACTGGCGCGCAAGCAGATTGGGGCGGGCAGGATGATCTGTCAGTTTATCGCTATCTGGGCCAAATCTGATGACATTTCAGATCACACCTTGCCCTAAGCACCGCACCAAAGCGATTCAGGGGCCACAAAAACGCTGGAACAGACCTAATGTGTCAGATGCGCTGAGATGGTAAAGCCATTTTCCGTGAACCATCGCACAGCGCCGGGATGAAATTTTAGAAAAGTATTGTGAACATGGTTTTGAGGCAGGGTATCCTTCCCGGCAGCGTGGATTTGCCGAATACGGGGATTGTTTTCCATCACAAGCTTTGTAATCTCATAGGCCAAGCTCTCCGGCATCTTCGCATGCACGATCGCAAAATTCCACATGCCAAATGTGACCTGATTGGCCTCTTGAGTTACGTAGATGTTGGCGGGAACCATCGCATGTGCGAATTCGGGGAATTCAGACAGGATTTTTTCTTGCTCTTGTCCTGAGACGGAAAAAGGGCGCGCGCCAAGTTCGGCCGCCAACGCACTGAAGGTTGAAACCGGCAGCCCCCCTGCAAACAGAAACGCATCCAGCGTCCCGGCTTTCAACTGTTCTGCCGCTTCAACTGCGGTTGTGTTGGTGACCTCCGCTTTGATATCAAGCGCCTCAAGAATGCGTGGCCAATAGGTGCCCGGCGTGCCGCCAGACGGCCCGACACTGATCCGCTTGCCCTGCAAATCTGCAAGCGATGTGATCTCCGCCTCAGGCAGTGCGATGCCCTGAAACACGGTTTCATACATCGGAAACAGGGCGCGCACATTGTCGTGGGGCACGCCATAGGCCAACTCACCCTCTCCGCGCAATGCTTCCAGCATCGGCCCCATTGTGACAAGGCCGATATCGTTGAGCGCCATTTCGATCAATGTCGCGTTATGGCCTGTGCCGCCCGTCGCCTCTGCGCGGGTTGGAACGCCCATATCATTTGTGATCAACGCGGCCAGCCCTTCGCCGTAAACATGGTACACCCCACCGGCGCCAGCGGTTGCAATGGACAGGGCATTCGGCCAATCTGCCCGATCCTGTGCTTGCGCCAAAGAGCCAGATACAAGCGCAATCATGGCCAGAATGGCATATTTCGTAAATCTCATCGGTAATTCCCCATAATAAATTCTGAAATCGCCCATCTGCCGTAGCTATGCGCCATGTGCCGGGCTGTTTCGGGGAATCTAGCCGGAAAATCCTTACAGATCGTTGATGCCCACTCGTGGATGCATCGGGCACGTGCAGGATCAGAGCGCCGCTGTCACTTCCACTTCAACCAGAAATTCCGGGCGCGTAAAGCCCGATACAATCACCAAAGTCGAGGCTGGCGGAATTGGGCATTTTGCAAAAAACGCATCACGCGCTGCCATATATCCCGCCATATGTTCCCGCTGCGTGACAAAGGCATTCACCCGCAGCACATCTGCCGCCCCTGCCCCTGCTTCAGCCAGAATGGCTGCGATATTTTCAAAACACAGCGCTGCCTGTGCTTCTGCCCCTTCGGGGATTGAACCATCCTTGCGAATGGGCAACTGCCCGGATGTCAGGATCAAACGTGAAATATCAGCACGGCTGCGCCCATGGGCATAGCGCGCAAAAGGCGGGTGCAGGCTATTTGGGTTCAGCAAATCCATGGTCACAGACGTTCTCCGTTATGCTTTGCCCAGTTTACGCCGTGAAGTTTGATTCTGCCCGCGCTTCTGCCACAGGGCGCAGAGAATGCCAGATTTTCAGGCGCGGCCATCACAAGGCGCTTAAAAAATGTCCAAAGTTTTGCCTCCCCCGTCTGGAACACAGGCGAGCGCTTGGAAATGATCGGAAGGCAGAGAGGATGGTGAGGTCTTTGACTTTGAACAGGATGTCATCCATGCGCTCTCTTGCCACATGCTGCTCTGCCCTTCTTGCAGTCTCCAGCCCAGCACTTGCCCTTACCCCGGTTACGTTTGGTACAAACTGGCTGCCTCAGGCCGAACATGGTGGGTTTTATCAATCTGTCGCCGATGGCACTTATGCGGCCTGCGGTTTGGATGTGACCATTATTTCGGGCGGGCCGCAGGTAAATAACCGCGCCCTTCTGATGGCGGATCGAATTCAATTCCACATGGGGGGCGATTTGTTGCAGGCCTTCAATGCGGTGGCCGAGAATATCCCTGTCGTGGCGGTGATGGCCTCGTTCCAGAAGCACCCACAAGTGATCATCTCGCACCCCGGCGAGGCCGATACTTGGGAAGAGTTGAAAGATCTGACCCTTCTGATCGGGGATGCCGGTTTTGCATCTTATTACCAATGGATGATCGAAGCCTATGGCTTTACCGTAGAACAGCGCGAACCTTACACCTTCAACCCCGCACCATTTCTTGCCGATAAACGCAAAGGCATGCAGGGTTTCCTGTCATCCGAGCCTTATGCAATCCTCAAAGAAGCGGGCTTCATGCCCAATGTTTTCCTGATCGCGGATGCGGGCTATTCTACCTATGCAACCACCGTGGAAGTCATGCAAAGCACGATCGACACCAAACCCGAAGTGGTGGAGTGCTTTGTAAACGGGTCGATCCTTGGCTGGTATAACTTTCTCTATGGCGACAATACCGCCGCCAACGCCCTCATCCTTGAAGCCAATCCCGACATGACACAGGATAAAATTGATTTTGCCATCTCGATGATGATCGAGAACGGCATTGTCGATAGCGGGGATTCGCTGGAGCTTGGGGTTGGCGCGATGACACCAGAGGCTGTGGAAGGGTTCTATACGGCGATGGTGGATTCCGGGGTCGTGCCAGAGGGGCTGGATTGGGCAACAGCGGTTAATTTTGACTTTGTGAATGCGGGCTTGGGTCTGGAATTGCGGCCCTGAAACTGCGCCCGGTTCCCCCCCTTCCCCTCTGCCTCTGAAACGGAGCTATTATGCAAAGCCTCCCCTTGGGTCAGCGCCCCGCCGTGCTGGATATGTCCAATGTGACAAAAACCTTCAATGGCAATGTGATGGCCCTGCGTGAAATGAATTTGTCCGTGAATGCGGGTGATTTTATATCGCTTCGGGGGCCATCTGGCTGCGGCAAATCCACAGCCCTGCGGCTTATCGCAGGGCTGTCCAGCCCCAGTTCGGGGCGGATTACATGGGCGGGGGGCCAATCCGAAAATGATCTGGGGGTGGTATTTCAGGAACCAACCCTGATGCCTTGGGCCACTGTGGCGCAAAATGTCTGGCTGCCGTTCCGGCTGAAGGGCAAAAGCTATGCCTCTGTCAAAGACGAGATACTGGAAGCGCTGCGCCTTGTAGGCTTGGAGAAATTTCTGGATGCCTACCCGCGCGAATTGTCGGGGGGCATGAAAATGCGTGTCTCCATCGCGCGGGCAATGGTGACAAAACCGCGCCTTATCCTGATGGATGAACCCTTTGCCGCACTGGATGAAATCACGCGCTTTCGGTTGAACAATGATCTGTTGAAGCTGAAGGCAAAGATCGGTTGCACGGTGATCTTTGTTACCCATTCGGTGTTTGAATCGGTGTTTTTGTCAGATCGGATTGTGGTGATGGCCGCCCGTCCGGGCCGTGTAATCCGTGAGGTGCAGGTTCCCGCCCCCTATCCGCGCGACGAGGCATTTCGCACCTCTGCCGAATATGCGGCCCTATGCCGTCAGGCGTCAGAAGCGCTGCATGATGCGATGGGAGAACATGTATGAGCATTGCCGAAAACCAGCCGCTTTATGATGCCGAAGACCTGAAGCGCCTGCGCGCCGCACGCTTTGACCGGTTTGGCAAATGGCTGCTGCCTGTGGCTGTCATGATTGTGATGATCTGGTTTTGGGACAGGCTGGTGGTGTGGAACAACATTCCCCATTTCATCTTGCCGCGTCCGGGGCTTGTGCTGCAAACGCTGATCAATGACTGGCCGATGCTGTTTGATGCGCTGATGGTCACGTTGCAAATTACGCTGATGGCACTTGCAGTGGCCGTGATTGGCGGGGTGGGGCTGGCGGTTTTGTTCACCCAAAGCCGCCTTGTAGAGATGTCTTTCTACCCCTATGCCGTGATCTTGCAGGTAACGCCCGTTGTCTCTATCGCGCCGCTGATCTTTATCTATGTCGATAGCCGCACGGCCGGGCTGTTGATCTGCGCGTGGCTTGTGGCGTTCTTTCCGGTGCTGGCCAATACCACTTTGGGCCTGAATTCGGCAGATCACAACCTGCGCGATCTGTTCCGCATTTATGGCGCAAGCCGCTGGCAAACCCTGCGCTATCTGCGCCTGCCCTCGGCCCTGCCCTATTTCCTTGGCGGTTTGCGGATTGCAGGGGGGCTGGCGCTGATTGGCGCAGTGGTGGCCGAATATGTGGCGGGGACAGGCGGTATTGGCTCTGGTCTGGCGTTCCGTATTCTGGAAGCGGGGTATCGGCTGAACATTCCGCGCATGTTTGCGGCTCTGATCCTGATCGCGGTTACTGGGGTCATCATCTTTGCCGGTCTCTCTTTCCTCAGCCATATGCTATTGCGCAAATGGCATGAAAGCGCAGTGAAACGAGAAACATGACAGATTTCAAAACCCTTCCCACCTCTGGCCCGTTCCGGCTGGAGAATATCACTGTGCCCGCCTGCCTGTTGGGGCAGGAGGGCGGGCTAATCCGCCACAGCCTGACGATAGAGGCGGGGCAAATATCCGCCAACCCCGATGCGCCGCGTATAGATATGGGCGGGGCCATGGTACTGCCCTGCTTTGTCGATATGCATACGCATCTGGACAAGGGCCATATCTGGCCGCGCGCGGCCAATCCCGATGGCAGTTTCATGGGCGCGCTGGAAACTGTGGGCGCAGATCGTGAAATGAACTGGAGCGCGGGCGATGTGCGCGCACGCATGGATTTTGCGCTGCGCTGCGCCTATGCCCACGGAACACGCGCCATCCGCACCCATCTGGACAGCCTTGCCCCGCAAGACGCCATTTCATGGCCCGTCTTTGCCGAAATGCGCGCAACATGGGCCGGGCGGATTGATCTGCAAGCCGCAGCACTTGCGGGGGTAGACCGGATTGACATGTCTGGCGATTATGCCCGCACTGCCGATATTGTGGCCGAACATGGCGGGGTTTTGGGCCTTGTGACCTATCCCATTCCGGGGCTGTCAGAGCGGCTGCGCGCGTTTTTCGGGCTGGCCACAGCGCGCGGGCTGGAGGTGGATTTTCACGCCGACGAAACTGGCGATCCCGGTGCCGCCACCCTGCGCCTGATTGCCGAAACAGTGCTGGAACTTGGCTATGACAAGCCTGTCACCGTGGGGCATTGCTGCTCTCTTGCTGTGCAACCAGAGGCAGAGGCCTTGCACACCCTCGATCTGGTGGCAAAGGCAGGGCTGAACATCGTCTCTCTGCCCATGTGCAACATGTATTTGCAAGATCGCACTGCCGCGCGCACCCCGCGCTGGCGCGGTGTGACCTTGGTGCATGAGATGAAGGCGCGCGGGATCAATATAAGCTTTGCGTCAGACAATACGCGCGATCCGTTCTATGCTTATGGGGATCTGGATATGATAGAGGTGCTGCGCGAAGCCACGCGCATTGCCCATCTGGATCATTCCGATCCCGATTGGATTACCGCTTTCCTTGCCAATCCCGCCCGCGCCTGCGGTTTTGCCGCCCCCAGCCTTGCACCGGGTGCGCCTGCCGATCTGGTGATCTTGCGCGCGCGCTCTTGGGGCGAGGCGCTTTCTCGCCCCCAATCCGATCGCATCGTGCTGCGCCAAGGCCGCGCCATAGATCGCACCCTGCCCGATTACGCCGAACTTGACCATCTGATGAGGATATCATGACCCCAAATCTCGCCGCTGCCAAAGCTGCCCTTGCGCATCTGGAGCTGGATGAAAACCCGGTTTCTATCCGTGCCAAATCGCGTGATTTCTTCTGGTACTCGCCGGTTTTGAAACCGCGCATGGATCATCTGGAAGGGGATTTTGTGGTGGCCCCCCGCACCGAGGCAGAGGTGATCGAGGTGCTGAAAACCTGCTACGCGCATAATGTGCCGGTTACCACACGCGGCGCGGGTACAGGCAATTATGGCCAAGCCATGCCCATGGCGGGTGGGTGCATCCTGCATATGAAGAATATGGCGGCGGTTAAAGAAGTGCATCCGGGCCGCGTGATCGTGGAACCGGGCTGCCTGCTGAAAGATGTGGATGCCGCCTGCAAGGCCCATTCGGGGCAAGAATTGAGCATGTTCTACAGAACTTGGGCCAAGGACACGATTGGCGGATTTGTCGCGGGCGGTTCTGGTGGGGTTGGGTCTTGCACCTGGGGCAGTTTGCGCGATTTGGGCAATATCATCCGCCTGCGCGTTGTCACCATGGAAGAAACCCCCCGCGTTCTGGAATTTCGCGGTGAGGAATTGGCGCGCGTCAGCCATGCTTACGGCACAAATGGCATTATCACCGAATTGGAAATGCCGCTTGCCCCTGCCTATGACTGGGTTGGCCTGTTCGTGGGTTTTGACGATTTCGATGCAGCCCTTGCCTATACCGAAGAACTGGCCAATCAGGACGGTATCCTGATCAAAATCGCCTCTGTCTATGAGGCCCCCACAGCGCATAGCTATTTCCAGCGTATTGCGCCCTATGTATCCGAGGGCACGCATCTGGTCGGGCTTATGGTGGCGCCGCAATCGATGGATGGGTTCAACACCTTTACCGCGCGCCGCCCCTTTGCGAAGGTCATCTACCACTCTGGCGAAAGCGATTGGGCGCGCGATCCGGGGCCAGTGTTCGAATATGGCTGGAACCACACCACTTTGCGCGCGCTTAAGGTTGATCCCGCCATCACCTATCTGCAAGTGCGCTATGGCTACCCCACCCATACCGAGAAAGTGCGCGCCATGCGCGCCGCGCTGTCGCCGGAAGTATTGCAGCATCTGGAAGTGATCCGCGAGCAAGGCAAGGTCATGTTCGCGGGCCTGAGCCTTGTGAAATTCACCACCGAAGAGCGGTTGGACGAGATTGTGCGCCTGCATGAGGAAGCCGGGTGCATGATCTTCAACCCCCATCGTTTCACGCTGGAAGAAGGCGGGCGGCAGACTGTGGATGACCGCCAGCTGAATTTCAAGCGCGAGGCAGACCCGAAGGGCCTGCTGAACCCCGGCAAGATGATCGCTTGGGATGATCCGAACTGGACGTTTGACCGCATCTACAGCTATCCGGGCATGAAGGCTGCCGAATGACGCGCGCCCTTGTCCTCTTTGCCCATCCTTGCGCCGAAAGCTTTTCGGCGGCTTTGCATGAGAAAGTTGTCTCTACGCTCTCTCGGCGCGGATGGGAGGTGGATGATTGCGATCTGAATGCCGAAGGCTTTTCGCCCGTGCTGACAGAAGACGAACGGCGCGGCTATCACGCGGTTGGGCCTAATCTGGCCCCTGTACAACCCTATGTAGACAGGCTGCGCGCCGCACAAGCCTTGGTGCTGGTCTTTCCGGTGTGGAATTTCGGCTATCCCGCAATTCTGAAAGGGTTTTTCGACCGCGTGTTTCTGCCCGGCGTCTCTTTTCGGCTGGAGAATGGCAAAGTCCACCCCAATCTGACCCATATCCGCAAATTGGCGGCTGTCACCACCTATGGCGGAACGCGCCTGCGCGCGGTTCTTGCAGGTGATCCCCCGCGCCATGTTGTCAAGCGCGCTGTCTGGCATGTGACACGCCCCGACAAATTGCGGTATCTGGCCCTTTATGACATGAACCGCGCCACTCAGGCGCGGCGCGCGGCGTTTCTGGCGCATGTGGGCCAAGAGATGGAGCGGTTTTAATGCGCGCCCTTGTCATCTATTGCCATCCCGACCCCGCCAGCTTTACCGCTGCCATCCGGGATGTGGTGCTGGACAAGTTGCGCAGCTCTGGCGCAGAAGTGCGGCTACATGATCTTTATGCCCAAGACTTCCAGCCCTGCCTGACACAGGCCGAATGGCAAGCCTATCTTGACAGCCCCGCCAATCGCGCCCCTGTCGCCCATCCCGCCCACGATCTGGACTGGTGCGATACTTTGATCTTTGTCTATCCAACATGGTGGTATGGCCTGCCCGCCATGCTGAAGGGTTGGCTTGATCGCGTGATGCTGCCTGATCTGGCTTTTCTGATGCCTGATGGCGCACATAAAACCATCCGCCCCGGCCTGACGCGCATTACCCGCATGGGCGTTTTCACCACCTGCGGCGCAAGCCGCTGGCTGACATTTCTGGTGGGCGCACCGGGCAAGCGCACACTCTTGCGCGGGGTGCGGCTGTTATGCGCCAAATCCTGCCGCACATCCTTTGCGGCGCATTACCTGATGGACAGCTCTACCCCCGCCAGCCGCAAGGCGCATCTTGCGCGCGTGGGCCGCGCCATGGATAAACTGATCGGCGCAGGCGCAAAACAGCAAGAGGCCGCAGCATGACATTTCCGGTTCTGGATTGGGCCGAGTACCAGAGCAACCCCGTGGGCTTTGCCCGCCAGCTTGGCGCGGCGTGCCGGGAAACGGGGTTTTTCCTGCTCAAAGGCCACGGGCTGCGCGAGCGCCAGATTGCCGATGTGTTCACCGCCGCTGCCAATTTCTTTGCCCAAAGCGAAGATGCAAAGCGCCCCCTTTCCATTGCAACAAACCCCCATAACAGGGGCTGGGCCTATCTGGGATCGGAATCGCTGGATGAACATTCGGGCAAGACCGACCGCAAGGAAGCCTTCAATATAGGGCTGGATCTGGCCGCCGATGATCCGCGCGTTCTGGCCGCAGAGCCGTTTCGCGGCGTTAATCTCTGGCCCGATCTGCCGGGGTTTCGGGAAACCATGCTGGAGTATTTCAGCCATGTCTGGGCGCTGGGGGTGGGGTTGTTGCAACCCGTCGCGCGTGATCTGGGTTTGCCGCCCAATCATTTCGCCCCGTTCTTTGATGCGCCCATGGCCACGCTGCGCCTGCTGTCTTACCCTGCCGCAAGCGGGGCCGTGGGGGAAATCGGCGCAGGCGCGCATACAGATTATGGCGCGCTGACACTCTTGCTCACTGATGGCGCGCCGGGGTTGCAACTGCGCCCACGCGGGGGCGACTGGCTGGATGTGCCGCATATGCCCGGCGCTTTTGTCGTCAATATTGGCGATTGCCTGATGCGCTGGACGAATGATCTTTATGTCTCAACCCCGCATAGGGTGCTGCCGCCCCCACGACCGCGCCAATCCGTGGCGTTTTTCCTTGATCCCAACCCAGATGCGCTGATCACCGCCCTGCCCGGCACTGGCCCGGCAAAATACCCCGGTGTTACGGGGGCCGAATATTTGCACGCGCGGCTGAGCGCGACCTACAAGACATGAGGATAAAATGAGACGGCTGGATTGGGCAGAATACCGCACGACCGAATATGCGCAGATCGACCCGATGCGCACCATAGCCATTCTGCCCACCGCTGCCATAGAGCAGCATGGGCCGCATTTGCCTGTTGGGGTGGATACGATGATCGCCGAAGGCTTGCTGGCCCTCTTGCGCGAGCGCTGCCCGGAGGATCTGGATATCCGCATTCTGCCTGTACAGGCCATTGGCAAATCGAACGAGCATTTGCACGCCCCCGGCACATTGACGCTCAGCGCAGAAAACGCGCTGCGTATCTGGGTGGAAATTGGCCTGTCTGTCGCGCGTGCCGGGGTGAAGAAGATTGTTATCGTCAACAGCCATGGCGGCAATCTTGATCTCATCTCGATTCTCTCGCGGGAATTGCGGGTGCAGGCGGGCATGCTGGCGGTGAAATGCCAATGGGGCAGCTTTGGCCAGCCACAAGGCATGTATCCGCCCGAAGAACTGGCTTACGGGATTCATGGCGGCGATGTGGAAACCTCGCTCATGCTGGCGCTGCGCCCGGAATTGGTGGATATGGCCGCCGCCGCAGATTTCCGATCTAGCGCCGAAACGGCCAGCATTTCCCCCATTGGCCCCATCTCCTATGGCTGGATCTCCAGCGATCTGAACGCCCATGGAACCGTGGGCAATGCCGCGCGTGCCACGGCTGAGAAAGGCCATGCCACAGCCGAACAGTATGTGGGCGGGCTGATTGCCTTGCTGCGCGATGTTGCCACCCACGCTATTCCCGGCGAAAGAAAGAACGGGCCAGCATAAGGCCAAGCCCATGACAGTTTTCGCGCCTGTTGCACCGCTCCCCTGTCGGGACAAGCATAGTAATCCGGGGCGATGCAAATAAAATATAGACTTTAAGTATATATTTTAACTGTATTTTTTGCAAAATATCAAATGCCGGAAACAGCAAATCCGCAAGATGGAACCCACCATGCGCGCTTGTGCCCCGCACCTTGCCAATTTCCTGTCTATGCGCTGTAGCCCCCACCTTGACATGGTAGCGGAAACGGCAGAACACTTGGTGCAGTTCTCCGCCTAGAGAGACAACGCCGAAGCGGAGAAAAGACACAACAGGGAGACGGACATGTTTACCAAACCAATCCTGCGCACAGCCCGTCACGGGCTGATGATGGGGGTCGCTGCAACGGCGCTTGTGCTTTCCGGTGCCGTAGCAGAGGCCGAGACAATTCGCTGGGCGCGCGTGGCCGATGCGCTGACGCTTGACCCGCACAGCCAGAACGAAGGCCCCACCCACACTTTGAACCACCACATTTACGAAACGCTGGTCGGGCGCGAAGTGGATGGCACATTGATTCCGCGCCTTGCAACCGAATGGGGTATCAGCGCGGAAGATGACACTGTCTGGGTGTTCCAAATCCGCGAAGGTGTAACCTTCCATGACGGCACGCCCATGACTGCCGAAGATGTCGTCTTCTCGCTGGATCGCGCGCGCACCCCGCCGTCTGGCATGGCAGCACTGCATGCCGCCGTGCAAGAGGTAACGGCGGTGGATGATACGACAGTGCATGTGCGCATGTCCGGCCCTGCGCCGCTTTATGTGCAGAACCTGACCAACACATTCATCATGTCCAAGGCTTGGGCCGAAGCGAATGGCGTTGTCGCCGCCCCGAATTTTGCGGCAGGTGAAGAAGCCTATTCCGTGCGCAACACCAATGGCACAGGCCCCTATATGCTGGTCGAGCGTGACCCCGAAGTGCGCACCGTTCTGCGCGCCTTCGACGGGCATTGGGATGACACCCCCGCCGTGACCGAGATCATCTATACCCCGATCTCCGAAGCCGCGACCCGCGTGGCGGCCCTACTGTCGGGCGAAGTGGATATCGTGCAGGATGTGCCTGTGCAGGATATCGCGCGTCTGGAGCAGACAGACGGGATCAAGGTTGTACGCGGCCCGGAAAACCGCAACATCTTCTTCAGCTATGACATGACATCTGAATCGCTGCGTTCGTCCAATGCCGAAGGCAACCCGTTTGCCAATCCGCTGGTGCGCGAAGCCATGGCGCTGGCAATTGACCGCAACGCCATCCAGCAAGTTGTGATGCGCGGTGAATCGCAGCCCTCTGCCGCGCCCCTGCCGCCTTTCGTGAATGGCTGGACAGAAGAGATGGACGCTTTTGGCGCGCCTGATATGGCGCGCGCAGGCGCGTTGATGGCCGAGGCAAGCTTTCCGAATGGCTTCTCGGTGCAGCTGGATTGCCCCAATGACCGCTATCTGAACGATGAATCCATCTGTCAGGCGCTTGTGGGCATGCTTGCGCGGATCAATATCGCCGTGGATCTGAACGCGCAGACACGTTCGCTACACTTCCCGCTGATCGAGAATTGGGAAACCGATTTCTATCTGCTGGGCTGGGGCGGGCCAACATTTGACAGCCAGTATGTCTTTGATTTCCTCGTGCACACGCGCGAGGGCAGCTATGGCTCTTTCAACGGCTCGCGTTATTCCCACCCGGAACTGGATGCAAAGATCGAAGCCCTTGCCACGATGACAGATCTGGCCGCACGCGATGCCTTGATCGCCGAAATCTGGGCCGAAGTGATGGATGAGCGGATTTTCCTGAATGTGCATAATCAGGTTCTTGCCTATGCCATGCGCGACAATATCACGCTGGATGTACACCCGGAAAACCAGCCGCGGATGACAACTGTCACCTTTGACTAAGATGGCTTGATCTCTTTGTCCGCGCGGGATATCTCGCGCGGACATTTTCATTTAGGGCAGAGTAGCTGACCATTTCTGCCGCTGTCATGGGGTCTGGATATGATCGCCTTCATCCTGCGCCGCCTTGTGCAATCGGTCATGGTCATGCTGACTGTGGCGCTTGTGGCATTTGCGCTGTTTCGCTTTGTGGGTGATCCCATCGCCTCTATGGTCGGGCAAGAAACAACTCTGGCCGAGCGCGACGCCTTGCGCGATTTACTGGGGCTGAATGATCCTTTCCTTGTGCAATTCTGGAATTTTGTCGCCCGCGCGGCTGTGGGGGATTTCGGTATTTCTTATCGGTTGCAACAACCAGTGATGGAACTGATCCTCTCGCGCCTGCCTGCCACGCTGGAACTGGCGCTTGTCTCTGGCATTCTGGCCTTTGTCTTTGGGGTTGGGTTTGGTGTCTATACGGCATTGCGCCGGGGCAACTGGATTTCCGGCTCTATCATGACGCTATCGCTGATTGGCGTCTCCTTGCCCACATTCCTGATCGGGGTGCTGCTAATCTGGGTGTTTGCGGTGGAATTGCAGGTTCTGCCCTCTTTCGGACGCGGAGAGGTGGTGCAGGGGGGCAGTTGGTGGCGTACAGGGATGTTAACGGAATCTGGCCGCGCCTCGCTTATTCTGCCTGCAATCACGCTTGGCCTGTATCAGATGACGCTGATCATGCGCCTTGTGCGTGCGGAAATGCTGGAAGTGCTGCGCACCGATTACATCAAATTCGCCCGCGCGCGCGGGCTGTCAAACCGCGCTGTGCATTTTGGCCATGCCCTGAAAAACACGCTTGTTCCGGTGATTACCATCACGGGCTTGCAAATGGGCAGCATCATTGCCTTTTCCATCATCACGGAAACCGTGTTTCAATGGCCGGGCGTAGGGGCGCTGTTCATCAATTCTGTGCGCTTTGTCGATGTACCGGTGATGGCGGCCTATCTGATGCTGATCGCGCTGGTGTTTGTGGTCATCAACCTGATCGTTGATCTTCTCTATTACGCGGTTGATCCCCGCCTGCGGATCGACCGCGCGAATGCACGGCATTAAGGGGGAAATGCCCATGAGCAATGTAACCGACAAACCCCAACCCACCGCCTTTGCCCGCGCATGGGATAGCGATATTGCCTATTCCTTCCGCAAATCGCCCTTGGCGGTTGTGGCCGCGACGGTGTCCCTGCTGATCATTCTGGCCGCAGTATTCGCGCCATGGATTGCCCCGCATGACCCGTTCAATCCGGCCACGCTAAACCTGATGGATGGCTTTACCCCCCCGATGGAGCCGAACCAGTTTACCGGCAATACCTATTGGCTGGGCACCGACAATCAGGGGCGGGATGTGTTTTCCACCATCCTTTACGGCGCGCGGATTTCGTTGTTCGTGGGCTTTATGGCGGTGCTTCTGGCCATGGTTCTGGGCATAACGCTGGGGCTGATTGCGGGCTATCGCGGCGGCTGGATTGATAGCCTCTTGATGCGGGTTGCCGATGTGCAGCTAACCTTCCCTTCCATCCTGCTGGCGCTGCTGATTTTCGGTGTGGCGCGCGGGTTCATCCCGCCTGCCTATCGCGATGCCATGGCCATCTGGGTGCTGATCGTCGCGATTGGCTTGTCGGATTGGGTGCAATATGCCCGCGTGGTGCGCGGCGCGACAATGGTGGAAAAGAACAAGGAATATGTGCAGGCTGCACGCGTGATCGGGGCGCACCCGGCCAAGATACTCTTGCGCCATATCCTGCCCAATGTGATGGGGCCTGTTCTGGTGATTGCCACAATCGGGCTTGCGCTTGCGATCATCGCAGAGGCGACGCTCTCGTTTCTGGGGGTTGGCGTGCCGCCCACGCAACCCTCTCTGGGAACGCTGATCCGGATTGGCCAGGGGTTCCTGTTTTCCGGGGAATGGTGGATATTGCTTTTCCCCTCAATCACGCTTCTGGCGCTGGCGCTTTCGGTCAATCTGCTTGGTGACTGGCTGCGCGACGCCCTGAATCCGAGGTTGCGCTGATGGCTGAACCGCTTCTTTCCGTTCGTGATCTGGTGGTGGAATTTCCCACACGGCGCGGCACGTTGCGCGCGCTGGACAAGGTGTCTTTTGACATTGCCGAGGGCGAGGTTCTGGGCATGGTGGGCGAATCCGGGGCGGGAAAATCGCTGACCGGTGCCGCCATTATCGGGCTTCTGGAGCCACCGGGCCGCGTGGCAGGCGGTGAAATCTGGCTGCGCGGCCAGCGCATTGACAATCTGCCGCGCGAAGCAATGCGCCGCATTCGCGGGCGGCGGATTGGCATGGTGTTTCAAGACCCGCTTACCAGCCTGAACCCGCTTTATACCGTCGCCCAGCAATTGATAGAGACCATCCGCACACATATGGATGTCTCGGACAAAGAGGCGCGCGCGCGCGCCGTGGCGCTGTTGGACAGGGTGGGCATACCTGCTGCCGCGCGGCGGATTGATGATTACCCGCATCATTTCTCTGGCGGTATGCGCCAGCGCGTGGTGATCGCTCTTGCCCTTGCCGCCGAGCCAGAGTTGGTGATAGCGGATGAGCCGACAACCGCGCTGGATGTTTCTGTTCAAGCGCAAATTATTGATGTTCTGAAAGAAATCTGCGCCGAGCGTGGCGCGTCTGTCATGCTGATCACGCATGACATGGGGGTAATTGCGGAAACGGCAGATCGGGTTGCAGTGCTCTATGCCGGGCGGCTGGCCGAAATTGGCCCCGTGCGCGATGTCATTCAGGCCGCCGAGCACCCTTACACAGTGGGATTGATGGGCTCTATCCCGACACTCACGCAAGCCGCCGAGCGTTTGACACAAATTCCCGGTGCAATGCCCCGGCTGAATGCCATCCCGCAGGGCTGCGCCTTTAATCCGCGTTGCACCCGCGTTATGGACAGATGTCGCCGTGATCGCCCAGAGCTGATTGCACGCAGCGGCGCACGGCACGTGGCCTGCTGGCTCTATGACAGCGCCAAGGAGACTGCCAATGTCTGATGTTCTTTTAACCGTATCCGGGCTGACGCGGCGCTTTGATGTGTCAAAACCGCTTCTGAACCGAGTGATAGAACGCGAGCAAAAGCAGTTTCTGACAGCCACCGCCGATGTGAATTTTGAAATCCGGCGGGGTGAGACATTTGCCCTTGTGGGCGAAAGCGGCTCTGGCAAATCCACTATCGCAAAGATGATCGTTGGCCTGCTCGAACCCTCTGCGGGCGAGATACGTTTTGACGGCAAGGTGATGGATTTCGCCTCTGGCGCGGCCATGCGCCAATTGCGCCGCCGCTTTCAGATGATCTTTCAAGACCCGTTTGCAAGCCTCAATCCGCGCTGGCGTGTGGGGGATATCATTGCAGAGCCAATCCGCACGTTCGGGCTTTTACGGGGGGCCGCTATCTCGAATGAAGTTGGGCGGTTGCTAGAGCTTGTTGGCCTGTCGCGCGCGGATATCGAAAAATTCCCGCATGAATTCTCAGGCGGGCAGCGCCAGCGGATAGCGATTGCGCGCGCCTTGTCCTCCAAGCCCGAATTCATTGTCTGTGATGAACCCACATCGGCATTGGATGTGTCGGTTCAGGCGCAAATCCTGAACCTGATGCGCGATCTGCAAGATGAATTCGGCCTGACCTATCTGCTGATAAGCCATGATCTGAGTGTGGTGCGCCATATGTCAAATCGTATTGGCGTGCTTTATCTGGGCCGGTTGGTTGAAGTGGCAGAGGCCAAGCGCCTGTTTCTGGAACCGCAGCACCCCTATACGCGCATGCTGTTGGATGCTGTGCCGGATCTGGCCTTGTCAGGGCGCAGGCGAACACCTGTCACTGGGGAAATCCCCAATCCAATCAATCCACCCTCTGGCTGCACTTTCCATCCGCGCTGTCAGCATGTCATGGCGCGATGCCGCAGCGATATTCCTGTATCCACCGCTACCGCGACTGGCGAGGCCGCGTGTCACCTTCTTGTACCAGAGCCAATCCGCGAGCCACAGAATTCATAGCGCTGCCCGATCTCAAAACCGGGAATTGACCACTTCCAGGCGGCGCTGAGCTGCGGGAGCTGATTTTTGCAGTGCTGTCCATGCCACATCATGCACCACATCGTCATTCGGGCGATATTCCAGCGGCGCATAGAGAAAGATATCCCGGATACGTTCCAGATCAAAAGACTGGCACGCCCGCCACAACCGATCCATGATCATATCCAATTCGGCCAGCGGAATGGCAATCTCTGTTGCTGTCAATATTCTTGGATGGGCTGTTCCCATTGGATCATTGCCAAGCAGCAGTTCTTCATACAGCTTTTCGCCCTTGCTCAGCCCTACAATCTGGATGGCAATATCCCCGCGTGCGGCGTCTTTCTGATCTGTGCCTTCCAAGAGATAGGGCTTGAGGCCGTGAAGCCGGATCATGCTTTCAGCAAGATCAAGGATTTTCACAGGCTCGCCCATATCCAGCACAAAGACATCCCCGCCCCGTGCCATCGCACTGGCCTGAATCACAAGTTGCGAGGCCTCTGGGATTGTCATGAAAAACCGGGTGATCTCAGGATGGGTAACAGTGACAGGCCCACCCGCCTCGATCTGGGCGCGAAAGCGTGGGATCACCGAACCAGAAGAGCCAAGCACATTGCCAAACCGCACCATAGAAAACACGGTGCGCCCATTTTCGCGCGCCAGCGCCTGACATACCAGTTCTGCCATGCGCTTCGAAGCACCCATGAAATTTGTGGGCCGCACGGCCTTGTCGGTCGATATCAGGATAAAGTTCTCAACGCCCAGATCGCGCGCGGCCTCTGCCAGTACTCTGGTGCCAAAGACGTTGTTGCGAATTCCCTCAACCACATTCTCTTCCACCAGCAACACATGTTTGTAGGCCGCTGCATGATAAACAGTCTGCACCTTGAAGGCACGCAACACGCCCCGCACGCGCTCCGGGTGCTGCACCGACCCAAGAATCGCCTCAATCGGAAAGGACAAACCCGCGCGCGCGGCAGTTTCGCGCAATTCCATGGCAATCTGGTAAAGTGCGTATTCCGAAACCTCGAACAGGATAAGTGCAGAGGGGTTTTGCAAGATAATCTGGCGGCACAACTCACTTCCGATAGAGCCGCCAGCACCCGTGACCATCACAACCTTCCCACCAATGTTGCGCCCCATAAGATCAGCCGATGGGGGTACAGGATCACGGCCCAACAAATCTTCGGGGCATACTTCACGCAGATCCGCGAAAGACGCCTTGCCAGAGATGATATCTTGCATGCCGGGGATTGTCTTGATTTCTACGCGCAGCGATTCAAGCTGTGTCACAATCTCGCGCCGCCGCGCCCGGCTGGCACTTGGAATGGCCAGCAAGATGGATTGAACCTGCTCTTTTTCAATCAATTTTTTCGCATGTTCTGGCGCATAAACGCGCTTGCCACCGATGACCGAACGCTGAAGTTCCGGATCGTCATCCAGAAACGCGATGATCCTATAGTCCTGCGCATGGTGCAGCGCATCGAGCAATTGCCGGCCCGACATGCCCGCACCATAAATCAGGACGGGCGCGCGCCTGTGCAATTTGGGCTGGCGCAAAACCATCTGCACGACAAAGCGCACGCCCCCAAGTGACAGGAATGCCAATAGCGCGAAAATGCCCGGAACCGAGCGCGGCACTGGGGCTGTCATAACTACCCCCGCCAGAAGAAGCGCAAGCGCAGCAATGACCACCCCGAACGCCACAGCGCGCAGTGACTGCAAGGTGATATAGCGGATTAAAGCCTTATAAAGCCCAATGCGTGCAAAGGCCATAATCGCGATCGGCAGCACGGGCACCAGCACCACCCAGACCTTTGGCTCAAACACGAAGGCAAAGCTTTCCAGCCTCAGCGCCATGGCAAGAGCAAAACTCAAGACCAACAGAACACAATCAGCCAGAATCTGCAGGCCAGGTTTGGTAGCCCGGTTTGCAGAAAGAAGCAGCGCCAAAACCCCATTCATCCTTAAACGCCCCTAGATCAAAC
>JAIUNA010000002.1 GCA_022565265.1 Roseinatronobacter sp.
CCCCCCCCCCCCCCCCCCGCCCCCCCCCCCCCCCCCCCCCCCCCCCCCCCCCCCCCCCCCGCCCCCCCCCCCCAGGCCGTGACGGTTCTGGCGCTGCAACGGCCGGAACTGGTTGGGCGGTTGCTGGTGGCTGATATTGCCCCTGTTGCCTATGGGCATAGCCAGTCGCATTTGCTTGCCGCCATGCGCGCGCGGCCTTTGGGTGCATTGGAACGCCGCGCGGCGGCGGATGCCGCGCTGGCCGCGCAGATTGCGGATGCTGGTGTGCGCGCGTTTTTGCTGCAATCGCTGGATATGAAGGCCAGCCCGCCGCGCTGGCGGTTGAATCTGGATGTGCTGGAGCGCGAGATGGCGCAGATCACTGGCTGGCCAGAGGTGGCGGGCCAGTTTGATGGCCCGGCGCTGTTTTTGAGTGGGGCACTTTCGGATTATGTGCGCCCGGAGCACCGCCCTGCCATCAAGGCGCTGTTTCCCGCCGCGAAATTTGCCAAGCTGCCTGACGCGGGCCATTGGCTGCATGCCGAAGCGCCGCGCCCCTTCGAGGCGACCGCGCGGATGTGGTTTGACTGAGGCTTGGCCTTAGGCCGCTATCAGTTTGCGCGCGATGATCCAGCTTGCCCCGACACCCACAAGCGCGCCAAGCGCGGCTGCGATCAGGATGGGGTGCAAGGTATCTTGCCCGATGGTCAGCGCGGCGACAACGCCGATTCCGGCGAAAGTGACACCGGCAATCGAGTAGATGAGAAAAAACAAACGTGTCATGGTCTGCCTCCAGAAGATGAAATAGGAGCAGATGGCAGACAAGCCGGGAGCTGTGCCTTGATCTGGCGCAAATTGGGCCGGGGCGAGACATTCAGTCGCAGGAAAGCCGCGCGCGTAACACCCCTGTATCTCCGTCGATGCTGCCGGGATGGAGCGTGCAGCCGGTGGCGGCCTCTGCGGCCTGTGCCATGCGGGCTTTCAACCCCGGCTGATCTGCACGCCGGGCATAGCCGTGGCGGATGATTTCCACCTCTGTGCCGTTATGCCAGATCGTCAGGCGGTGCCCGGTGATCTGCGTTTCCAGCCTGTCGCCGCCGCGCAAATGGGGCGAGGGCATATCGCAGGCGCAGAGCAGGGCCGGGAGGAGGATGAACAGGGGGCGCATCGGAGCATGAAACGCAAAGATGGTTAAAAATTGGTGAAGATGTCATGTCGTGGGGGGATCGCAGCGCCCGCTTGAATTTTGGCCTCGCATGGGCTATGGTTGCGCGCGGCGCTTATCTGCCCATGATCCCCAAACGAAGACCTCAGACAGGAAGACCCCAGACATGACCCAGACCCATGTGCCAGAGTGCATCTTTCACACCCGCCAGCGCAATGGCGCGCTTGGGGGTGACAACCCCTATGAGTGGAAAGAGCTGAGCACGCGCGATGTTTTCGCAGGCAAGCGGGTGGTTCTGTTTGCGCTGCCCGGTGCATTTACACCCGCCTGTTCGGAAAGCCATTTGCCGGGATATGAGCGGCTGTATGACCAGATCATCGCCCAAGGGATAGATGCTGTGATCTGTCTGGCGGTGGTTGATGCCTTTGTCATGTTTCAATGGGCCAAGGCGCTGAATATCACGAAAGTGCAGATGCTGCCCGATGGCAATGGCGATTTCACACGCCAGATGGGAATGCTTGTGCAGCGTCACTCGCAGGGGATGGGGCTGCGCAGTTGGCGCTATTCCATGCTGGTGGAAGATGGCGCAATCCTGCAGCTTTTTGCCGAGCCGGGCCGCCGTGACAATCCGCCGGGGGTTCCGTTGCAGATATCTGCGGCTGAGGTGATGCTGGATTATCTGCAACGCCGCCACTGACGCGCGGCGGGGTTTTTTCTTGACGGGCGCCGCGCGGCGCGGCCATCAGTGTATATGCGCATTGTTACGTTCAACGTTCAGAATCTGCGCCTGCGCCGCGTGGCAGGGCGCGCGCGGCTGGATGGGGCGCGCGATGGGGATGTGGCGCAAGATGCCGAGCGCGCGGGCGCTGCGCTGGATCTGGCGGATCGGCGCCTGACCAGTGCCATTCTGGCGCAGGCCGATGCGGATGTGATCTGCCTGCAAGAAGTGTTTGATCTGGAAACGCTGGATTTTTTCCATGATCATCTGATGCGCCATGCGGGCGCGCGGGCCTATCCCTACCGGGTATGCCTGCCGGGCAATGATGGAGGAGGGCGTGATCTGGCAGTGCTTAGCCGCCGCCCCTTGGAGGATGTGCAAAGCCATGCGCAGCTTACGCCCGATGATCTGGGCCTGTCTGCCTTGCCCGGTATTCATATGAACAGGCCTGTTTTCCGGCGGGATTGCCTGACATTTCGGGTGGCGGGGCTGCATTTTTTCCTGTGCCATTTCAAGGCCCCGTGGCCCGATGCCGCCCAATCCTGGCCCGTGCGGCATATGGAGGCTTTGGCCGTGCGTAAACTGGTTGAAGGGCTTTTGCGCCGTGATCCGGCAGCGCTTTGGCTGGTATTGGGGGATCTGAACGAACCTACAAGCGCTGCGGAGGATCGGGCCGCGATTGTGCCGCTTTTGCCGCCGTTTTCGGTTGATCTGCTGGCACGGATGCCGCAGGCCGAGCGCTGGACATTTTTTGAGGCCGAAAATGGGCACTATGCCTGCCCTGATGCGCTTTTGGCCGCGCCTGCCGTGGCGCAGCGCTGGCCCGATACCCAGCCGCAGGTGTTGCGGGCCGGGCTGGACAGGGCGGCCACGCGGTCACAGGTGCAACGTCTTGCCGATGTGGGGGCGCATCGCCCCCATGCCAGCGATCATGCCGCAATAGTGTTGGAGCTGGCTGGCCTGTGAGGTGGCGTTATTTGAGTGCCATCGAGGCAAAGAGATAGACGCTGTTCCGGCCCGGATTGGTTTTGTATATCCCGGCATTGGAGCGATGATCCACGCCCAACCCAAATTCCATGCCACCCTGTTGCGACACGCCCAGATCAAGCGCTGTGCGAAACTGGATCGGCCCGCCAAGATATGGGCCAGAGCCGCGCCGATAGACCCCGGCCATTGTGCTGGCGCGCAGGAATATGCCTGCCGCTTCTTGCGCGCGCCATGTCACCGCAGTGCCTGCGCCTGCCCAGCCGGAACCATTTCCGGCCACAGATAGCCCAATCACGGGCTGGAACTTCCAGAAAACGGGGCTGCCAAGGTAACGAATATACCCTTCAGTGCTGCGCGCTTCCAGATGTTGGCCCAAGCTTGCGATGACGCGCGGGGAGTCTGCCGCTGCGGGAAATGTGAAGCCTAGCAGCGCGACAAGCGCGTAACGAAGATATGTCATGTTGAAGCCTTGCCTGTATCGGTGCGAAATTTGACGATGCTTTTTCAGCGCTGCGTCATAGTCACCAGTTATTTTTAATCTGCCTATACAATCTTAACGTGAATATAAGCGACCAGCCAGCCTGAGTGGCGCGGGCCTTGATTTGCCTATTGACTGTAGAGTTTTGGCAACAACGCGTGCGAGAAGGCCCGCTTAAAACACCGATGCCATGCTGTATCTTGAGGGGTGAAACTGGCGGCAAGCCGCATGGGCGGGCGGTGATGGCTGGATTTGTTTTGGGCGGGGGGGATTCAAAAACTTTTTGTAACAATGGGTTATGGCTGTGGCTGGCATGCGGTGTTGCAGGGCTAACGCGCAATGCCTAGAATTTGGGCGCAATCGGTGAAAACCCTCCATTTTTTGGCAAGGTTATCGGAGAATGCGCCGTCAGATTGCTCTGGAGCGTGCCGCGTTCTTTCGCATTCACGCGACCCCCTCTACCCTTACCGGGACGCAGGTCTTTTTGCGCAAAACCGGTTCCCAGTTTTGTGCGACATGCTGTGGAGTGGCAGATGTACGCGGCCCTGCCTGTGCCGCGTGCGCTGTCTTTGGGCCGCGCCCTTGCGCTGTCAGGTGATCTGTTCGCCTGTGTCGCGCTCTGTCTCTGCCTGTTCCGCAGACCATGCTGTCGCAGCCTCTACAGCGACGGGCGAAGTGGTGGGCAGAATGCCCAGATAGCTGTCGGTTTCCGAGGCCGGGATACCCGCGCGCTGGGTCATGCGATAGGCCGCATATAGCGCGATTGCGGCGAAGCTAGCACTCAACACCAGCCAAAAGGCGAATGGGCCAAAGCTTTGCATTGCCCAGCCTGTCATCAATGGCCCCAGAATGGCCCCCAGCCCAAAGGTAAAGACCAGCCCGCCAGATGCGGCAGGCATATCTTCTGTTGCAAGCGTGTCATTGGTATAGGCCAGAAACAGCGCATATAGCGGCGTTGTGACCCCGCCTGCGAAAAAGGCGGAGATCAGAAGAAATGCCAATCCCCCTGCCATAACCCAGCCCAAGGCGCAAAAGCCCATCCCGATAACCGAGGCCGCGAAAATCAGCTTGCGCCTGTCCATCCTGTCAGACAGCCAGCCAATCGGGTATTGCAGCACCAAAGCACCAGCAAACAGCATCGCCACAAACAGCGATATTTCCGCCGCGCTCATCCCGATCTGGCTGCCAAAGACTGCGCCCATGCCCGATTGCGTGGCATAGACGCTGCCCAGCAGGAATATTCCCACAGTCCCCAACGGAGAGCCTTTGAAAAGTTGCCCCAAGGGCATGGCGCGCGCGACTTCCGTGGCTGGAACCGGAGTTGCTGATAACAGGATCGGCGCAAATGAGATCGAGACAAGAATCGATGCACAGATAAACAACACCGATGTAGCCGCATCGCCCAGCGTCAAAAGCCCCTGTGCGCCGATAATCCCCAGCGTCTGCGCGATCATATAGGCCGAAAGCACCTTGCCGCGCGTTTCATTCGTGGCGGCATTGTTCAGCCAGCTTTCGGCAGCCACATATATTCCAGACATGCAAAACCCGATAAGCACGCGCAGGATTGTCCAGGCCCAGGGTTCTGTCAGGATGGGAAAGGCAATCAGCCCGGCAGACATGAAGCTGCCAAGCGCGGCAAACACGCGTACATGGCCCACACTGCGGATCATGGCAGGCGTAATGCGTGCACCCGACAGGAAGCCAAGAAAATATGGCGAAGTCACAACAGCCAATTCAGCCGCCGAGAACCCTTCTATTCCCCCGCGCAAGCCAATCAGCGTGAAATGCATGCCATTACCCAGCATGATCAGAAGGATTCCCAGCATCAACGGCCAAACGCCTGCAAATACCTTGATCATCGCATGGCCCTTCCCTGACAGTGCAAAATGCAATGTCTCAGCCGTCACACAGGCTGCTCTGTTCTGCCCTCGCCGTTACGCCGCATCGCAGCGCAAGA
Source organism: Roseinatronobacter sp. (assembly GCA_022565265.1). Classification (GTDB taxonomy): domain Bacteria; phylum Pseudomonadota; class Alphaproteobacteria; order Rhodobacterales; family Rhodobacteraceae; genus Roseinatronobacter. The sequence goes on from JAIUNA010000002.1 coordinate 5,285, forward strand.
GCGACACATCCCGGTCTATTCTGATATCTGGCAAGATCACTGTGCGACAGGGCGCGCCATTTGCACCACATGGCTGTTCGCCGCGCTATCGGCATTCGCCCGAAGCATTGCCAACCGCGCGCAACGCAGTAAGCCCCGACAATAGCATTGCCGGGAAATGAGCATTTTTGTCTGTTGGAAGTGGAGGCGAGTAGGAGAATCGAACTCCTGTACACGGATTTGCAATCCGCTGCGTAACCACTCCGCCAACTCGCCGTTCTGCGCGCCTGATTAGACAGGCGCGCGGGTTCCGTCAAGGGCGCATCATCACCATTGGCCCGATATTGCGCCCTGCAAGGATATGCACATGAAGATGTGGTACTTCCTGTACTCCGTCTGCCCCGGCGTTGGAGATCATACGGTAGCCCGCCCCGCCATCTCCGGGCGCGATTCCCAATTGCTCGCAGATGGTGCCGATCGCGCGGGTATAATCCACGATCTCCACATCTGATGCCGCGCGCGCGAAATGGTCGTAGCACACATATGCGCCTTTGGGGATGACCAGCACATGATGCGGCGCTTTGGGCGCGATATCGCTGAAGGCCAGCGTATGGGTGCTTTCATAAACCTTCGTGCAGGTGATTTCCCCGCGCAGGATTTTGGCAAAGATATTCTCAGGGTCGTAGTGGTAATTCATATTGCTCTCATCCTGCTGTGCTGTCCCAGCCCGAAACAGCTTTGACTTCCAGAAAATCCTCTATCCCCCAGACCCCGCCTTCGCGGCCATTGCCGGAGTGTTTCATGCCACCAAAGGGTGATCCGGCGCTGCGCGAGCGGCCATTCATCTCTATCATGCCTGCGCGCAACTGCCGTGCAAGGCGGTTGCGTCGTGCGCCATCTTGGGATTGCACATAATTTGTCAGCCCATACACGGTGTCATTGGCAATGCGCAGCGCCTCTGCCTCTGTCCCGAACGGGATGATCGAGAGCACTGGGCCGAATATTTCTTCACGCGCGATGGTCATGTCATTTGTCACATCGGCAAAGACAGTGGGACGAACGAAATAGCCGCGATTGAAGCCATCGGGGCGGCCGGGGCCACCCGCAACCAGCCGTGCGCCTTCGGCTATGCCCGTCTCTATCAGTCCTTGGATTTTGTCATATTGTGCCTGAGAGACCACTGGCCCGATATGGCGGCCAGAGGCAGAGGCGGGGCCAACGGTTGTAGCCTCGGCTATCTCGCGCGCGGTATCTACCGCCGCATCATAAATCTCGCGCTGCACCAGCATGCGGGTTGGGGCGTTGCACGATTGGCCGGAATTTTGGAAGCAATGTTGCACGCCGCGTTTCACAGCGCCTGCATCGGCATCGGCAAAGATCAGGTTTGCGCCTTTGCCGCCCAGTTCCAGATGCACGCGTTTGAGCGTTTCTGCCGCATTTTTGGAAATCGCAATGCCCGCGCGGGTAGAGCCTGTGAAACTGACCATATCCACATTGGGATGGCCTGACAGCTGCGTGCCAACCCCCGGCCCATCGCCATTAACCATGTTGTAAACGCCTTTTGGCGTGCCAGCGGCATCCATGATCTCTGACCAGACGATAGAGGACAGAGGCGCGATTTCGGAAGGTTTGAGAACCATGGTGCAGCCTGCCAGAAGGGCGGGGATCACCTTCAGCGTGACCTGATTCATCGGCCAGTTCCACGGCGTAATCAGCGCGCAGACGCCCACGGCCTCGCGGATGATCCGGTCTTCGGGGCTATGTGCGTTTAGCGGCGCTTCAAATTCGATCTGCTCGAATGCCGTGATGAAATTGCTGATATGCCATGTGCCAGCCCCGTATTGGCTGCTGTGCGCCAGATCAATGGGCGCGCCCATCTCAAGGCTCATGGCCTGCGCCATATCTTCGGCGCGGGCCTTGTATTCCTGCAAGATGCGTTTCACCAGTTCCAGCCTTTCGGCGGGCGGCGTGTGCATCCAGTCGGGCAAGGCGGCTTTGGCGCTGGCCACGGCCAGATCAGTATCGGCCACACCGCCCAAGGAAATGATGGCGCAAGGCTCTTCGGTGGAAGGGTCGATTACGGGCAAATCCTGCCCTGCAATCGGGTCGCACCACGTGCCGTTGATATAGAATTGCCGATGCATACGCATATCGTCTCTCCCTTTGCCTATGGGGAATAACTGGCATTGCAGGGCAGGGCTTGCAAGGGGGCGGGGCATAAGAGAAGGCCGCGCGGTAGCTTTCTTGCGCAATGAAGGGTGTCATCGCGCCGCCACCAGTTGATGGCCTATCGCAGCGAGATCACCTTGCGATCAATCGCCAGCATATAGCCTTGGCGCGCGATATTCTTTACCAGCACTTCCGAAACAAGCTGATTGCCCAGACTATCGCGCAGCCGCTTGATGCGGGTGGCCCCTGCGGCCTCGTCGCAATCCACCTCCGCGCGGCCTGAAATCATGGATTCTATTGCGGCCCCTGTCAGCAGCTCGTCATCTATGCAGGCCTCGGCCAGAACGGCGAGCGTTTCCACCGCGGCCGGGGTCAGCTTGAATTCCATGTCATTGATCCCCACCGAATTCGTGGCCCGATCAATCACCAGTTGCGACACTTGCAGCCCTTGCTTTTCCACCAGCGCCAGACGCTTGTTCAATGTCACCAGCATGACGATCACGGCCAGAGATGTCACCAGCAGCGCGGTTGCAAACACCAGCAAAACAAAGATCACGATGCGATAAGAGACCAGCGTTTCGGAAAAGGCAGTGCCCGATTGCGCAAGGATTTCCAGCAGTTTGATGTCTGATTGCGTGGTCAGATCGGCGTTTTCCACAAACACACGCTCTACCCGCGCATTGAAGGCACCAGCATCAGGCAGGTTCAGGAATAACAAGACCGACGTCAGGGCCAGAATGCCCACAATCGCAACCAGCCCCCAAATCACGGCGCGGCTGCCAAGGCGCGACAGGTCACTGGCGGAGATGGATGGCCCCGGCATTGGCTCTCCTGCGCTGAAATTCGGTTTCATCAAGGATGGACTCTATTTGCAGCAGCGTCCAGCCAGAACGCGCGATGACCTCGCGCGCATAATCCGCGGCGGCCTGTGCAGAGCTACAGGCCGCTTCGGGCAATTCGATCAGGCCATATTGCAGCCGCAAGGGGTTGTCCTGCTTGGCCTTGTAATCCGCATAGCATTGCGCCGAGGCTTGCCCCGCAAGCGCCAGCACCATGACAGAGGCGAAAAGGAAGGAATATGTTTTTCTCATATCCTCAGCTACGCGCGCCCGGCAGTGATATGCAATAGCAGCCAAGCGCCGGGGCTGTTGTTATCGGATAACAAGGCTTTTGTTGACAAATGCGTTTCCAAGTCGCACCCTTTTCTCACTATTTTGATAATGGAGTTTTTACAATGTCACAGCTTTCCCGCCGTTTTCAGGTTATGGCCATTGCTGGTCTGGCCCTTGGATTTGTTACTGTCGCAGCCCCACCCGCCAAGGCAGACCCCGGCACCGCAGCCGCGCTGGGCGTGGCCGCTGTGATTGGCTGGGCGCATTACGAAAACAAGCGAAACCGAACTGCGCGCGCCACCGCCAAGCCCTGCCCGCGTACTGGATATGTGATCCAGACCACCCGCGCGCCCTTCCATGTGTACCACGAGCCTTATCCCGTGCGCCCGGCTGCGTGCAAAGTGTCGGGCAATGCCTTTGATGTTGGGTGCTTGAAGCGCCATAACTAACCCCCCTTGCGAGGGTGCGGGGCTATGGTGATAAAGGGCCATGTCGCAGCGCCCCGATTACCACTATGAACAGGCCGCCGCCCTTGCCGGGGCGCGGCGCATCGTGGGCGTGGATGAAGTGGGGCGCGGCCCTTTGGCTGGCCCGGTGGTGGCGGGGGCGGTGTGGCTTGATCCCGCCGCCATTCCGCAAGGGCTGCACGATTCCAAACGCCTGAGCGCGGCTGCGCGTGAGGCATTGCATGACCAGCTTTTCGCCTGTGCCCAGATCGGGATAGGTGCTGCCAGCCCGGCAGAGATTGACGCGCTCAATATCTTGCAAGCCACCTATCTTGCCATGCGCCGCGCCATTGCCGCGCTGCCCCTCCCGCCTGATGTCTTGCTGATTGATGGCAACCGCCTGCCGCCCGATCTGCCATGCCCCGCGCAGGCGATTGTAAAAGGGGATGGCAAGGTGCTGTCCATTGCCGCTGCCAGCATTGTGGCCAAGGTCACGCGCGACCGGATCATGGCCGAACTGGATGCCCGCTATCCCGGCTATGGCTGGGCAGAGAATGCCGGATACCCGACAAAGCGTCACAAAAATGCCATAGCAGATTTGGGGCCAACCCCAGAGCATAGACGCTCCTTCGCGCCCATACGCAAAATCTTGTGTCCAGACATTAGATGAAGAAAGTTTTTCAAAGCGCTGATTCAAAAAGAAATTGACGCCGAATCACCTTTGACTCATCATGCCCTCAACAAGCGCGGCAAACGCGCTGTGAATGAGGCAGGCATGACAGTTAGAACGTTGGCGCGGGGGGCTTCGATGCTACCTCTGGATGAAATACTTGCAGGCGATTGCATAGAGGTGATGAATTCCCTGCCAGCAGGCAGCATTGATCTTATCTTTGCCGATCCGCCCTATAATCTGCAATTGAAGGGCGATTTGCATCGCCCTGACAATAGCAAGGTGGATGCTGTCGATGATGCCTGGGATCAGTTTGACAGTTTCAAAGCCTATGACCAATTTACCCGCGCTTGGCTGACAGCCGCGCGCCGTTTGCTCAAACCCAATGGCGCGTTGTGGGTGATCGGATCTTATCACAATATTTTCCGCGTGGGCACGGCGCTGCAAGATGCGGGCTATTGGATTTTGAACGATGTGATCTGGCGCAAGGCCAATCCCATGCCCAATTTTCGTGGCAAGCGCCTGACGAATGCGCATGAAACGATGATCTGGGCCTCTAAATCCGAGGGCGCGAAATATACGTTCAATTATGAGGCGCTGAAGGAACTGAATGAGGGCGTGCAAATGCGCTCTGACTGGGTTTTGCCCATCTGTTCGGGCCATGAACGCCTGAAAGACGATAATGGCGACAAGGCCCACCCCACGCAAAAGCCGGAATCGCTGTTGCACCGTGTATTGGTTGGCAGCACCAACCCCGGTGATGTGGTGCTTGATCCTTTCTTTGGCACAGGCACAACCGGGGCTGTGGCCAAGCTTTTGGGCCGTCACTATATTGGAATAGAGCGCGAAGAGGCCTATCGCCGCGCCGCTGCAAAACGCTTGGGCAATGTGCGCCCGCTGGATGCGGCCGCGCTGGAAACTACGATTTCCAAACGCGCACAGCCGCGTGTGGCCTTTGGCCAGTTGGTGGAACGCGGCATGTTGCGCCCCGGTGAAGTTCTGGTCAATGCACGCGGGCAGGCTGCCAAGGTGCGTGTTGATGGTTCGCTTGTCAGTGCCGAACATCGCGGATCAATCCATCAGGTTGGGGCCGCGCTGGAAGGGGCGCCATCCTGCAATGGCTGGACATATTGGCAATTCCGCCGCGATGGCCAGTTGATCCCGATTGATCTTTTGCGCCAGCAAATCCGGGCTGAGATGCACGACTGATCTGTTTTACAGTTTACCGCCGGTGTCGTGACGTATGTATCGCGACGCCAACTGACCCCGCCTTTGTGGCGGGGTTTTTTTGCGGCTGGACGGGGGCGGCCCTGCCTTTATATTTCTGATCACAAACAGAAGAGGGCAGTATGCGCGATTTTCAATCTCCCGGACGTTCCGCTGTATTTGCCATGTCGGGCATATGCGCCACATCGCACCCGCTGGCGGCCAAAACAGCGCTGGATATCTTGCAGCGTGGTGGCAATGCCGCCGATGCCGCGATTGCCGCCGCACTGGTGCTCAATATCTGCGAGCCGCATATGACCGGGCTTGGCGGGGATTGCTTTGTGCTGCTCAAACCCGCAGGCACAGAGGAGATTGTCGCACTCAATGGCTCTGGCCGCGCGCCTGCCGCGCTTGAGGCCGCGCAACTGCGTGCGCAGGGGCATGCTGCGGTGCCGGTTTACGGGGTCGAGGCTGTTTCCCTGCCCGGCGCGGTCGATGCTTTTTGCCGCCTTAATGCCGATCATGGCCACATGCCCTTGGCCGAAATTCTGGCCCCTGCCATCCATTACGCCGAAGCGGGGGTTCCCGTTGGCCCGCGCACGGCCTTTGACTGGGCGCGCGCAACCCATCTGCAAGGGGTGGCGCAGGAGTTCTTCTTGCCGGGTGGCAAAGCCCCGCGCCCCGGCCAGATATTCCGCGCGCCCGGTCAGGCTGAAGTGCTGCGCCGTATCGCAGCCCAAGGCCGGGCTGGGTTTTATGAGGGCGAGGTGGCCGAAGATCTGATCGACAGTCTGCGCGCCCTTGGTGGCTGTCACACCCATGACGATCTGGCCGCCAGCCTGTGCAGCTATAGTGCCCCCATTTCCAGCATCTATCGGGGCTATGAACTGGTGGAGCATGCGCCAAATGGGCAGGGGGCCACGGCCAATCTGATCCTGAATATCCTGTCGCATTTCGATCTTGCGCGCCTTGATCCCTTGGGGTGCGAGCGCGCGCATCTGGAAGCAGAGGCCACAAAACTGGGCTATGAGGCGCGCAACCGGCTGTTGGGTGATCCCGACCATACCACCCGCCTTGCCCATTTGCTGAGCATGGATACCGCCGCCCGGCTGGCCGCGGTGATTTATCCCGCCCGAGTTTTGCCCGATCCGGCCCCCCTGACCGAGGAAATCCACCGCGACACTGTCTATCTGACAGTGGTGGATGGTGACGGAATGGCGGTATCGCTGATCTATTCCATCTTCCACCCTTTCGGCTCTGGCATGGCCTCCGAGAAATTCGGGGTGATGTTCCAAAATCGCGGTGCGGGGTTCACGCTGGCCGAAGGGCATCCGAATGAACTGGCAGGCGGCAAGCGGCCCATGCATACAATCATTCCCGCAATGCTGCGCCATGAGGGGCGGGTGATCCTGCCCTTTGGTGTGATGGGCGGGGCATATCAGGCCACGGGGCACGCGCGCTTTGTCAGCAATCTGCTGGATTACGGGATGGAGTTGCAAAGCGCGATTGATTGCCCGCGCGCCTTCGCCGAAGAGGGCAAGCTGGTGCTGGAGCGGCCTTATCCAGAGGCAACCTTTCAGGCGCTGGCCGATCTGGGGCATTCTGTCACCCGTGCAGAAACCCCGATTGGGGGCGCTCAGGCGATCCGTATTCATGCCGATGGCCTGTTGGAAGGGGCATCAGACCCGCGCAAGGATGGCTGCGCGCTGGGGTATTGAGCCTGCCGCCATCACCTGCCAAAGCCCCCAGCCCGGAACGGGCGGGGGCCGTATCCTATAGGCTTGCGGCGCAGCCGCGCTATTGGATCACGCCGCCGAGAGTTGATCCCAGCATTCCAGCGCCTTGCCTGCATACATCACCGCAGGCCCGCCGCCCATCTGGATGGCCATTGCCAGCACATCGCCCATTTCTTCGCGCGTGGCGCCGGCTTTCATCAGGGCTTCTACATGAAAGGCGATACACGGCTCGCAGCGCACGGCGATGGCAATGCCAAGGGCCACAAATTCCTTTTCCTTCACACCCAGCACCCCGCCTTGCTTGACGGCCATGGACAATGTGCCAAAGCCGTTCATCGTATCGGGGATTGTTTTTGCCAATGCGCGGCTTTTGTCGCGCGTCTGGGCGATGAAGGCGGGGTAATCCATGTCATGTCCTCACATTTTGTTTGCTGAATGTGAGGGCATGACATGGCCGCGCCGGGGCCGCGATGATCTGTATCAAATACGGAAAAACGGTTGCGCCAATCGCGGCAGAAGCGCGCGGAATTTCAACGGCGCATCGGTCACGGCCAGACAGATGCAATCCTCGCCCGGTTCGGCCACGGGTTGATGCTGGGTTGCTTCATCCGCTATTTCCACATCGCCGCGCCCGAAACGGGCCTCTTCATCCGAGAACGCCCCCTGCAAGACCAGTGTCAATTCCAGCCCGCGATGGCCATGGTCGGGAACAGCCGCGCCCGCCGGGATATAGAGCAAGCGCGCTGTCGCATGTTCCGAAGTGGGGATCAGCATCTGGCGCACACCGCCGCCCAATGCGCGCCAGCGAATTTTGTCCACATCCGGGCCGACATATTCACATAGCGGAGCAGGCAAAAGCGCGTTTTGCACCGGGCGTTGCGGGCTGCGCGCCACTGGTGCGCCCGTCTTGATCCGGGCCAGTGTCGCGGCCAAGGCGCCGGATTCCATACGCGCACTGCTTCCGGCTGCGCCCTCCAGCGCCCGATCCAGAACAGCCCCGCCCACCGCATCAAAGCTGGCCAGCCGCGCGCGGCACTCATCACACAGCGCAATATGCGTGGCGACAGCCAGATTGAAGGCTTCTGGCAGGGTTCCTGCGGAATAGGCCATCAACAAAGTGTCGCTCAGATGGTGGGTAATCATGGTCGTCGTCTTTCTTAACTCAGGGAATGGCGCAAACGCTCCAGTGCCAATCTGATGCGGGATTTGATGGTTCCAAGGGGCAGGCCGGTTTGTTCTGCAATTTCGCTATGGCTCAGGTCTCCGAAATAGGCGCGTTCAATCATCACGCGCTGTTTTTCGGGCAGGCTGGCAATGGCTGCGGCCAGTTGGTCGCTTTCTTGCTGCAAGCCCAGCACATCGAATTGGTCAGGTTCCTCTTCCGGCCCCCAATTCAGGTCTTCGGGTTCCGGCCTGCGATCGCGGCGCAACATGTCGATACGGCGGTTGCGGGCGATGGTGAAAATCCATGTCGCCACAGAGGCGCGCGAGGGGTCAAATTGCGCAGCCTTTTTCCAGACTGTGACCATGACATCTTGCGCGCATTCCTCTGCCATCGCGTGCTCTGCGCCCGATTTCATCAGAAAGGCTTTGACCCTTGGGGCAAAATGTTCGAACAAAGCGGTAAACGCGTCTGTATCCTGATAATCGGCCACCTTCCTGAGAAGGATAACCCATTCTGCTGACTGTCCTGCATTCACTGCCGATTGCCTTTTGTCACGGCGAGTATCCTCACCTTGTGCCAATACCTTATCCGCAGCCAGTGCGGCTTGTCGAGAAATCTGGTCAGGGCGTGCGACATCAAACATGTTCCTTTTACGCGGTATGCGCGCGGCCAGATCACCAGTGGCCAAAAAAAACAGATATGCAAATCACATCTATCGCCGATTGATCCGCGCGTTTAATCGGCGCGTAAACCTATATAGAACGACCACGGAGGACTGGCTGCATGCCATTTGAAAAACTTGATACCCCCGCCCGCAGAATTGCTGTTATCGGTGGGGGCATCTCCGGGCTGGCCAGTGCCTATCTCATGTCTCAGCATCACCGGGTTACGCTATTCGAGGCCGCGCCGCGCCTTGGCGGGCATGCGCGCACTGTCATGGCGGGCAAGCGCGGAGATCAGCCCGTGGATACGGGGTTTATTGTGTTCAACTACACGAATTACCCCCATCTGACAGCGCTGTTTGAAAAGCTGGATGTGCCTGTAGCGAAATCCAACATGTCTTTTGGGGCGTCTTTCGCGGGTGGGGCGTTTGAATATTCGCTCTCTGGCTTTGATGAAGTGTTTGCCACGCGCGCCAATCTGGTCAATCCGCGCTATTGGCGCATGGTGCGGGATATCTTGCATTTCAACAAGCACGGTCTGGCGGTGGCGCAGGCCGACCCAACCCTCAGCATTGGCGGGCTGTTGGAGCGGCTTGGCACGGGCGATTGGTTCCGCGAGCGGTATCTTTTGCCGTTCTCTGGTGCGATCTGGTCAACGCCCACCCAGAAAATTCTGGATTTCCCGGCCCATGCGATGATGGAGTTTTTCCGCAATCACGCGCTTTTGGGTTATGAAGGGCAGCATCAGTGGTACACGGTGCAGGGCGGCTCTATTGAATATGTGCGCAGGCTGGAAGCCTATCTGGCGCGCGCAGGCGTGAATTTGCGCGCGGCCTGCCCGGTGCAGGCAGTGCGGCGCGGGCCGATGGGCGTTTTTGTAAAGGCCGAGGGCATGGAGGAAGAGCAGTTTGACGAGGTGATCTTCGCCACCCATTCCGATATCACCCTGCGCCTCTTGGCCGATCCAACCGGGGCCGAGGCGAAATCCTTGGGCGCGGTGAAATATCAGGCCAATGATGCGATCTTGCATTGTGATACGGATTTCATGCCCAAACGGCGCAAATGCTGGTCAAGCTGGGTGTATACCGAACGCGGGCCGCAAGACCGCGCGCGCATTTCCCTCAGTTACTGGATGAATTCGCTTCAGCCCATCCCGCAAGATGATCTGATGTTTGTCACGCTCAACGCCAATCACCCGGTGCGCGAGGAGTGTATTTATGATACATATAGCTTTGATCATCCGGTTTATGACATGGCCGCTTTGCAGGCACAGGCCGATATTCGCGCCTTCAACGGCACAAACAGGACATGGTTTTGCGGGGCATGGATGCGCAGCGGGTTCCATGAGGATGGTTTCGCCAGTGCCGTAGATGTGGCGCAGGCCATGGAGGCGCGGGCGCGCAAGCTGGCGTCTGTCGCATGAGCATGGTGGAACATATCGCAGGCCAGACCTATCACGGCAGGCGCGGGCCAGTGCGCAACCGCGTCACCTATGGCGTGGATTATGTGCTGTTCGATGCCGAGGCTGAGTTGCGCTTGCCGCGTTTTCTGTCGCGCAACCGCCGCAATATTGCGGCGCTGCATGACCGCGATCATGGCGGCATGCCGGGGCAGGGGCGCGGTGCTGTCTGGGTGCGTGAGGTGCTGGCCGCGCATGGGCTGGCAGATGTGGCCGGGGGGCGCGTGCTGTTGCTGACACAACCGCGCATTCTGGGCCATCTGTTCAACCCTGTCAGTTTCTGGCTATGCCATGACGCGCAGGGCGGTTTGCGCGCGCTGATTGCCGAGGTGAACAATACCTACGGCGATCGGCATTCGTATCTGTGTGTGAAGCCTGACCAGTCGGTGATTGGCCCGCAAGATGATCTGCGCGCGCAGAAGATTTTTCATGTCTCTCCCTTCCAGCCTGCTGAGGGGGAATATTCCTTTCATGTGGATATCACGGCAGAGAAAGTGGCAATTCGCATTGGCTATAGCCAAGACACAGAGGCCCCCGGCTCTGGGCTGGTGGCAACCCTGACAGGCCCGCGCAAGCCCTTGCGCACGCGCGCCATTCTGGGCGCAATGGTGGCGCGGCTTGGGTCGCGCCGGGTGCTGGCGCTGATCCATTGGCAGGCGCTGAAACTGTGGTGGCGGGGGGCCAAGTTTCACAACCGCCCAACACCGCCCGCGCAAGAGGTTAGCCAGTGACCACGGCAGCCGCCACCTATCGCCGCCCCGCGCTATGGGGCTATGCGCTGTTTGGCGGGCTGTTGGCCATGGCCGGATTGCCGATCTATATTCACGCGCCCTATTTCTACGTGAATGAATATGGCGTCTCTTTGGCCGCGCTGGGGACAGTGTTGTTTATGTTGCGCGGGCTTGATTTCTTGCAAGACCCGGCTTTGGGCTGGCTTGCCGCGCGGCTAAGCGCGCAGCGCGGGTTTGCCGTGGCGCTGACAGCCGCGCTTATGGCGGCGGCGATGCTGATGCTTTTCGCCATCCCGCCACTCTTTGCGCCGCTGATCTGGTTTGCCATTGCGCTGGTCGTGCTGTTTTCGTGCTATTCCTTTCTGACAATCTGCTTCTATGCCACGGGTGTTGCGCGCGGCGATGCGCTGGGGCAGGGCGGGCATGTCTTTCTGGCAGGCTGGCGCGAGACGGGCGCGCTGTTGGGTGTGTGCCTTGCAGCGGCGGCCCCTGTGGCACTGGCGGGGATGATGGCGCAGCCCTTCATGGGCTTTGCGCTGGGTTTTGTGGTGATCACGGTTGCGGCGGTCTGGGCCATGCAGGCCGAATGGCCGCGCGCGCGCGTCATTTCCGAGGATGCAGGCCTGTCGCTGCGGGATGTCTTTGCAGATGCGACGGCCCGGCGCTTGCTGATCATCGCATTGGTGAATGCAACGCCTGTTGCAATCACGTCCACCCTGTTTCTGTTTTACGCCGAAGCGGTGTTGCAGACGGACGGGATGGAAGGGGCGCTTTTGATTCTGTTGTTTCTGTCGGCCGCTTTGTCTGCTCCGCTTTGGGCGCGGCTTGCGCGCCGTACTGGCGCCAAAACCGCGCTATTGTCGGGCATGGCACTTGCGGCGGCCAGCTTTGCCTTTGTCATTACGCTTGGCCCCGGTGATCTGGCGCTGTTTGCGGTAATCTGCGTTATCTCTGGCGCGGGCATTGGCGCGGATCTGACACTTTTGCCCGCGATCTTTTCGCGCCGCATGGCCGAATTATCCCCCGAAGCCGCCAAGGGCTTTGGGCTTTGGGCCTTTGTTACCAAGGCCACACTCGCGCTTGCCGCGTTGATGGTCTTTCCCGCGCTGGAATGGTCGGGGTTTGAGGCGGGGCGCGAGAATAGCCCCGCCGCCGTGCAAACCCTGATCCTGTTATATGCCGCCCTGCCTTCGGCGTTGAAGGCTTTGGCCATCGCGCTTCTGGCGCTGACCCCTTTGAAGGAGAGTTGAGCATGAGCACATTTCTTGCGCTTCTTGTTGGAATGGCCCTGATGCTTGCGCTTCTCGCATTTGGGCAGCGCTTTATTGGGTTCACAGCGCAAAAACCCACTGATTATGCCAAAGCCACCCCGTCTATGGATATCCGCCAGCACCTCTCTGGCCCGATCCGCTGCGAAGGGGTGATTTATGGGCCGTTAGGGCGTGTCACCTCGCGCTTTGTGGCCGATATGGAGGGGCGCTGGGATGGCAATCGCGGCACGCTGGCCGAGCATTTCACCTATGACAGTGGTACAAAGCAAGACCGTGAATGGCGCCTTACTTTGGGCAATGATGGCCGCGTGACAGCAGAAGCCGATGATCTGGTGGGCAAGGGCACAGGCCAGCAAGAAGGCGCGGCGCTGCATCTGAAATATACCATCCGCCTGCCAGACAGCGCGGGCGGGCATGCGTTGGAGGTGACAGACTGGATGTATCTGGTTGATGACAAGACCATCATCAACCGCAGCCAGTTTCGCAAATTCGGGATAAAAGTGGCCGAATTGGTTGCCGTGATGCGCAAGGTCGATGCATGAGGGCGTTCAAGGGCAAAACATACTGGCTGGTCGGGGCCTCTGAGGGGCTGGGGCGCGCGCTGGCGCAAAAACTCTCTGTTGCCGGGGCCACGTTGGTTTTGAGCGCGCGCAACGCAGACAGCCTTGCCGCCTTGGCTGCCAGCCTGCCGGGGCCTGCGCGGGTTGTGCCCTGCGATGTGGCAGACCGTGACGCCGTAATTGCAGCGGCGCAAGAAGTGGGCGCGGTGGATGGGCTGGTCTATCTGGCTGGGGTTTATTGGCCATTTCCGGCAACAGCTTGGGATAGTGCGCAGACCGAGGCCATGTTCGACATCAACCTTACCGGGGCCGCACGTGTGCTGGGGCAGGTTGTGCCGGGGATGGTGGCGCGGGGGGCGGGGCATATCGTGATTACCGGTTCTCTGTCGGGCTATCGCGGGTTGCCCGGTTCGATTGGTTACAGTTCCAGCAAGGCGGGGCTGATGCATCTGGCCGAATGCCTGTATTGCGATTTGCGCGGCTCTGGTGTGGATGTGCAGCTTGCCAATCCCGGCTTTATCCGCACCCGCCTGACAGACAAGAACAGCTTTTCCATGCCCTTTCTGATGGAACCGGAACAGGCGGCGGAAGAAATGATGATCCTGATGCGGGGACAGCGCTTTCAGCGCGCCTTTCCGCGCCTGTTTTCGCTTTTGTTTCGGGGGGCCAATTTCCTGCCGGATTGGGCCTATTACCGCTTGTTTGCGGGCCGATAGGGTTTGCGACATGCCAATATCTTTGCCGGGGCCAAAAGCGTTGTGAAAGCGTGGGGGCAATAACGGGGCAGAGGGCGCGGTGAAGGGCAGGCGATAAATCCGTTGCATGCACCCCGGCTTTGCGCGACACTTGGCCTGACAGAAGGAGGCTATCATGCTTGCCATAAGCTTGCGGAAAATCGTGCATATCATCTATCTGGCCCGCGAAGGCACTGTGGGAGATGCCGAGGCCCATGCTTTCATCGATGCCTTGAATGATGACGAAAAAGCCAGCCTGACAGCCGTGGCATGGATTGGCCGTGGCGCGTTCGAGCCAGAGGATTACGACGAGGCTGTGGCCACGGCCACTACGGAAGCGACGACGCCCACAGCAGATTATCTGTTGGGAATGCCGCATCTGGCCGAGAATCTGGAAAGCGGGCTGGAAGCGCTGGGCATTGATGTGACGGGAGAGGAAGAGGATTTCTTGCGTCAGGGATCGTGACTCTCTGCGCGCGTGCTGGCCTGCCACTGCGCCAGCGCGGCATTCTCTGAAGTTTGGGCCATGGGTGGTAGCGTGCGGCCGCGCAGATAATGCGTTTCGCGCGCCCCAAAGTAAAACGCCACCACCGCCCCCAAGAGCCACCATAGCGGCTCTGGCACAAGCGCAAGCGCTGACATGCGCAGGCCAAACCCTTGCGGGTCTGCCATCGCATAGCCAAAAAGCGCCAATGTGCCCAGAGCCAGCAACGGGCGGGGCAGGCGGTTCAGGCCATTGACCAGCGCATCAAACCTGCCTGCGCGGATATGCGTGAATTCTGCCATATTGCTGGAATGGGCAGCAAGATAGGCGTCATGCCCCAATTCCAGCGCGCGTGTGGCATTCGGGCGGAATACTTCTGCCACAGTCGTCACGCTGTGCCCCAGATCGCGCGCCCTGCCAGCGCCACCGAATACAAGCCCGGCCAAGGCGCGCATCATGCCCAGGCCCCTGTACGGGCGCGGTGCTGCGCGATGCTCAGGTGATAGCGCGGGCTGATGAAGGCCTCTGCGCGTAAAATCCAGCCGCCTTTGCCGCCATCACTGCTGCGGGCAAATTTGCGGCTGGCGGGGCGCTGATCTGCAAGCTTGTAATAGTAATCCCGCCGCGCAATTCCATAAGCATCGACCAGATGCGCGGGCGCCATCCCTTGGGCCTGATATGCGGCGGCGGAGGTTTGCGTGCCGATCACCCCATCCACCGCGAGTGCAAACCCAAACTGCCCCAGAAGACGTTGCAATATCCGCACCGCATTGGCCCCGGAATGCACATGCATGTCAAAGACACTTGGCCATAGTGGCTGCGGCAGATCGCCAAGGCGCGGGCGCTCGAAATGCTGGGTGACATAAATTTCAAGCGCCTGTGCGCGCGTAAGTGCGCGCATCTCATCAAGGCCGATTGTCTGGCCGGGCCGCAGGCGGCGCAACATGTGAATGGAAATGCCGAAATTCGTGGCCCCACCGGGATCATCGGGATCATTCACAAACCCGCCTTCGCGGGCAAGGATCTCTTCGGCCAGATGCTCTATGGCACTCATGCTCTTTTCCCTTGTCGAAACGCTGCTTTGCATCAGAATGGCAGCGCTGGGGAAATATCCGGTTTGGCCAGCGTGCGGTGTTGCAGAGGGGCGCTGTTGTGCCGTGCCTGCGGCCTGTTCACGCAGCCTTGGCGCAACCCCCCTTTTCCCGCCTGTCCCTTTGGGCTATTTGCCAAGGCCAGAGACAAAGGATCGCCCGATGACATATGAGACCCCCGGAGACGTTGAGCAGAACTGGAAAGATGCCATCTCTTCCACCGAAGAGATCATTGCGGAAGCGCGCAATGGCCGCATGTTCATTCTGGTGGATCACGAAGACCGCGAGAATGAGGGCGATCTTGTGATCCCCGCGCAGATGGCCACGCCGGAGGTGGTCAATTTCATGGCCACCCATGGGAAGGGCCTGATCTGCCTTACCCTGCCGGGAGAGCGGATTGACCAACTGGGATTGCCGCTGATGGCATCCAGCAATTCCTCGCGCCATGAAACGGCCTTCACCGTTTCGATCGAGGCGCGCGAAGGGGTTTCCACAGGGATTTCGGCCTATGATCGTGCGCGCACGATCGCAGTGGCGATTGATGCGGCCAAAGGCGCTGCCGATATTGCGACGCCCGGCCATGTCTTTCCGCTGCGTGCGCGCGATGGGGGGGTTCTGGTGCGCGCGGGTCATACCGAGGCGGCGGTCGATATCTCGCGATTGGCAGGGCTAAACCCTTCTGGTGTGATCTGCGAGATCATGAATGAAGATGGCTCTATGGCACGGCTGCCCGATCTGGTGGCCTTTGCTCAGAAACATGGTTTGAAAATTGGTACGATTTCAGACCTGATCGCCTATCGGCGGCGCCATGACAATCTGGTGCGGGTTATGAGCGAGCGTCAGATCACATCGGAATTTGGCGGCGACTGGGTAATGCGGATTTATTCTGACACCACCCAAGGTGCCGAGCATGTGGTGCTGATCAAGGGAGATATCAGCACGCCCGCCCCGGTAATGGTGCGGATGCATGCCTTTGATCCGTTGCTGGATATGGTGGGCACATCCGGCGCAGTGCGCGCAGATGAATTTGGCGATGCCATGCGCCTGATCGCGGCAGAGGGGCGCGGGGTGATAGTGCTTTTGCGGGACACGCATATGAAGATGTCTGCCTCGGAAACCTCGCCTCAGACGCTGCGTCAATATGGGCTTGGCGCGCAAATCCTCTCGTCTTTGGGCTTGCACGAGTTGATCTTGTTGACAAATTCCGCCACGCCGCGCGTTGTCGGGTTGGAGGGGTACGGGCTGTCCATTACCGGAACGCGCAAAATTCCCGCAGCAAGGGGGGTCTGACATGGCCGGACATGAAACGCATTATACCCTGCCGCGCCCGGTATTTGACAAGGCCCCAAAGCTCTTGATCGTTGTGGCCCCTTATTACAAGGATATCGCCGATCAACTTCTGGCCGGCGCGCGCGCAGAGATAGAGGCCGTGGGCGGCAGCCATGACACAGTCGAAGTGCCGGGCGCGCTGGAAGTGCCCACTGCGATTGGGCAAGCCTTTCGCATGGCCAATTTTGATGGCTTTGTGGCTTTGGGTTGCGTAATCCGGGGCGAGACCACGCATTATGATACTGTGTGCAACGACAGCTCGCGCGCCATTCAGCTATTGGGGCTGCAAGGGGCCTGCATTGGCAATGGAATTCTGACCGTGGAAAACCGCGCCCAAGCGGAAATTCGCGCGGCGGCAGATGGGCAGAACAAGGGGGGCGGTGCTGCGGCGGCGGCCTTGCATCTGATTGCCCTTTCGCGGCGCTGGGGCGGGGCCAAGCGCTCTGTGGGGTTCTTGCCCGAAAAGGATGAATTTCAGATAGCGCTTCAGGACAAGGCTCTGCTTTCCGGGGGGGCGCAGATATGAGCGCGCAAAAGGGCCGCCCCTCGCTGCCGGAACGCCGCGCCCGCAAGGGTGCTGCGCGGTTCTATGCTGTGCAGGCGCTGTTTCAGATGGAAGCCTCTGATGTGCCTATTGGCGAGATTACGCGCCAGTTTGAGACCCATCGCATTGGCGCTGAAACCGAAACCGAAACATGGGCAGAGGCCGATATCCCCCATTTCCGCCGCCTGATTGAAACAGTCGTCTCGCGTCAGGCCGCGATTGACAAGTTGACCGACCGCGCGCTTGTGGCGAAATGGCGAATCGACCGGATCGACCCCACGTTGCGCGCCGTCTTTCGCGCTGCCGGGGCTGAAATGCTGGGCGCGGAAACCCCGGCGCGGGTGGTGATTTCGGAATTCGTGGATATCGTGCAGGCGTTTTTTCCCGAAGGGCGCGAGACGAATTTCGTCAATGCCGTTCTGGATCACATGGCGCGCGAGGCCCGCGCGGAAGAGTTCTGAGCCGCCCCTATGCGGCTGGATCTGACCCCGGATATGGTGTTGCAGGCCTATCGCATGGGCGTGTTTCCCATGGCCGAAAGCCGCGACGACCAACAGCTTTATTGGTTTGATCCCCTCCAGCGCGGTGTGTTGCCGCTGGAGGGCGTGCACCTCTCGCGCTCGCTGCGCCGCCGTATCCGGGCCGAACCTTTCCGCCTGACACTCGATCATGCCTTTGGCGATGTGATTGCAGGCTGCGCGGCGCGCGACAGCACATGGATAAACGCGCAGATTACCGACATATTTTGCGCGCTGCATGCAATGGGCCATGCCCATTCCATAGAGGTCTGGGAGGGCGAGGCACTGGTGGGCGGGCTTTATGGCGTGGCCTTGGGCGGGGTATTTTGCGGCGAAAGCATGTTTTCGCGCCGGACAGATGCCTCAAAGATCGCGCTGGCCACTTTGGTCACGCATCTGCGCGCCTGTGGCTTTACGCTCTTTGATACTCAATATTTAACAGAGCATCTGGCCAGCATGGGCGGCGTGGAAATTCCGCGCGCCGCATATCGTGCGCGCCTTGCCCAAGCGCTAAAGGTGGATGCCGGTTTTCACCGCCTGCCCTTGCCAAATGCTCAGGATGTCGTGCAGCGCAACAGCCACAGATCATAGCGGCGGTGATCCAGCGCATTCAGCGCGGGGCTGGAGGCAATCATCCAGCCGGAAAAGATCATATCATCTGCGCGCATGTCAAAAATCTCGATCCACGCATAGGCCTCTGCTGCCGGGTTTTCCACCGGGTAGCGGCAGTCCTGTAGCATGACGCGCAAATGGCCCACCTCTGCGCTGCCCCCCAGAGGCAGGGCGATATCGGCGCTTGTTCCTGCCACCCTATCCAGACCGCGCAAAACCGCGCCATCACCCGTGGCGATTGTGTCAGAGGCTGTTGGAACCTCTATGTCTTGCGCGCTGGCAGATAAAGCAAACACAAGACCAAATGCAGCCAGCGAAATAGGGACAAGAAAACGCATGATCAAGCCCTTGGCCCGCGTCATTCCGGCCGCCACGCCTCGTAATCCTTGCGCTGATCGGGGCTTTGGCGGCGGATTGACCCTTGTGGGGCATAGGCCAGTTGCGTGCCTGTCAGGTTTTCCTGATGCGGCTTTTCCCAGGCCTTGTGCACAAGCGGCTTTTCGCTGGGTGTTTCATCCCATGTGTGATGCAGCCAGCCATGCCAATCGGGGGCAATGCGGCTTGCCTCGGATTCGCCGTTATACATAACCCAGCGTTTCTTGCCATCGCGCGAGCGGAAATATGTATTGCCCTGCACATCCTCGCCCACTTTCACGCCGTGGCGCCATGTGAAAAAGGCGGTGTTCAGTGTGGAAATGTTCCACCATGTCAGCAGGCGCAGCAGGAATTTCATGGGCAACCTCGGATGTCAGGGCACTGTGGACGTTGCGCCCTTATGCATCAGCCCTGCCGGGAAATCCAGTGCCAAGCACAGCACATCTGCGCCAACACTCGCGCGCTTGCCTTCATGCACAGGCTGGTTACGTTGTGGCGCAGGTTCCACCAAGGAGAGATGCCATGCCCCGCTATGAACGCCGCGCGGAAATCATTGCGGCCCTCACACCAGAACAATACCATATCACGCAGGAAAACGGCACAGAACGGCCCTGGAGCGGGGAATATAACACCACCAAGCAACCGGGGATTTATGTTGATATCGTCTCTGGCGAGCCGCTTTTTGCCTCATCCGACAAATTCGAATCGGGCTGCGGCTGGCCGAGTTTCACCAAACCCCTGATCACCGATCATGTGATCGAGAAGCGTGATACCACCCACGGGATGATCCGGGTTGAGGTGCGCTCGCGCCATGGCGACAGTCACTTGGGCCATGTCTTTCCCGATGGCCCGCGTGATCGCGGGGGGTTGCGCTATTGCATCAATTCCGCCGCGCTGCGGTTTATCCCGCTGGAAGAGATGGACGCCGAAGGGTATGGGGAATTTATCGATCAAGTAGAAAGCTAGACTGGTCGGTTTGATTTTCTGCCCTACCTGTAAGCCTCAGTTGACAGCCGGGTGTCCAATGTCCCTTTCTATCGCTTTTGATAACAGCTACGCGCAGGAACTTTCGGGCCTGTATACACCATGGCAGGGCCAAGACTGGCCCGACCCGCAACTTGTTGTTCTCAATTCCGCTTTGGCCACCGCCTTGGGACTGGATGCATCTGGCCTTGAAAGCCCCGAAGGGGTGGGCCTGCTGGCGGGCCATGCCTTGCCAGATGGTGCGCGGCCTTTGGCGCAGGCCTATGCGGGCCATCAATTCGGCGGTTTCTCGCCGCAGCTTGGGGATGGGCGCGCGCTTCTGGTGGGGGAAGTTATCGATCCGCAAGGCGCGCGCTGGGATATTCACCTCAAAGGCTCCGGGCGCACACCTTTTGCGCGCGGCGGTGATGGGCGCGCGGTGCTGGGGCCGGTGCTGCGCGAATATCTGGTTTCTGAGGCAATGGCCGCGCTGGGCGTGCCCACCACGCGCGCGCTTGCTGCCTGCACCACGGGCGATAGGGTGTTACGCCAGTTCGGGCCAGAGCCGGGGGCCGTGTTGGCCCGGATCGGGGCCAGCCATTTGCGCGTTGGAACATTCCAGTTTTTCGCGGCACGGGGCGAGCGTGACAAGCTGCGTCTGCTTCTGGATTACGCGATAGCCCGCCATGACCCTGATCTGACAGGCGCAGATCATGCCGCGGCATTGTTTCTAGAGCGTGTGGGCCAAAGGCAGGCGCGGCTTGTGGCGCAATGGATGGGCCTTGGCTTTGTGCATGGGGTGATGAATACCGACAATACCACCATATCGGGCGAGACGATAGATTACGGCCCCTGCGCTTTTATGGAAGCCTATGATCCCGCCACGGTGTTCAGTTCGATCGACAGGATGGGGCGCTATGCCTATGGCAACCAGCCTGCGATTGTGTTCTGGAATCTGGCGCGACTGGCAGAGGCGCTGTTGCCGCTGATTGATCCGCTTGAAGATCGTGCGATTGCCCGCGCCAGTGAGGTGATAGACCGTGTTCAAACAACCTATCGCGCCGAATGGGCCGCCGTTTTTGCGCGCAAACTGGGGCTGGATGCCCCCGATCCCGCGCTGATTGCCGATATGCACCAGCTATGGGATGGGCAGAGGGTGGATTTCACCAGCTTCTTTCAGGCGCTGCCCGCCGCAGTTCTGGGCGATAGCACTGCCCTGCTGGCGATGTTTGACACGCCAGAGGCCGTGGCGCCATGGTTGGAGCGTTACCGCGCCGCGATTGCTGATCCACAGGCCGCAATTGCGCAGATGCGGGCCGTCAACCCGCTTTACATTCCGCGCAATCATCTCGTGGAAGAGGCTTTGCAGGCCGCCAGGTTTCAGGGCGATATGGGGCCGTTCCATGCGCTTTTGGCACGGGTTCAGGCCCCGTTTGACCCGGTTGCAGGGATGGAGCGTTACGCCAGCCCCGCCCCCGCAGATGCGCCCGCGATTGTCACCTATTGCGGAACCTGACAGGGGGGCAATGCGCTACCCTGCCGCAATCAGTTCATAGCCCTGCCCCTTGCGCGCAACGCGGTTGAAAGCGGGGTGCAAGAAGTGCCCGCCCGTAAATAGCGTACCATCGCTGGCCAGCATATCCAGCAGGCGCTTGCGGGTGTCGCGGGCGGTGGGAATGTCCAGATCGAAGCTGATGGCAATTTCAGGATCGGCCATTTGCAGGGCCGGGGCATGCACAATATCGCCCACATTGATCAGGCTAGCGCCGCCGCTGTCCAACCGCCAGCCGAAATGCCCCGGCGTATGGCCGGGCAGGGCAAGGCCCGACAGGCCCGGCGCAACCTCTGCCCCGTCGGCCAGAATGACCAACCTGTCGCCATAGGCCGCAAGCACCGCTTGCGCGAGTTTTGCATTATTGGCCAGCCCCGCAGCCGCGCCTTGAAAATTGGTATCCTCTGACCAGAATTCACATTCTGCCTGCGCGACATGCAATTGGGCGTTGGCAAACACCGCAGCACCATCCGGGGTGATCATTCCGGCAATATGGTCAGGGTGCAGATGGGTTGCCAGCAGTGTATCGACCTGATCCGCTGTAACGCCCAGTTCTGACAGCCCTTCGCCCAGATGGCCGCATTCTGGCCCGGCCAGATCACGCAACCCCGCATCTGCCAGAATCACCCGTCCTGCATGCTGTATCAGTACGGCGTTGAAATTGGTCTTGATCGTGCTGGCGCCTGCGGCTTGCAGCAGGGCTGCGATATGTTCGGGCGCAGTTCCGGCGAAAACTTCGGGGCCGAATTCCTTTTCCCCATCCGTGATGATGCTGACGCTTGCATCTCCTATCAGAGTTGTGACGGTTCGGGCCATGCGCAGTTCTCCTGTGGTAAGATGCCAATAGCCTAGCGCGCCGGGGCTGCGCTGGCAAATCCTGCATATGCGGGGGCGCTGAGGCGGGTTTATTGTGGTGGAAGGGTAAGGGTATGGCGCAAATCGCCAGTGCGGCGGGTGTAAAACAAAACCTCTCCCGCGCGCGTCAGTACGATTACCCAATCTTGCGACAAAGTGATTGCCTCTGGCCGCGCGTCTTGGGGCAGGGTGATCTCCGCTGGCAACGCCACTGGGGCAGGCGCCATGCCAAGGCGGGTGACAAGCAGCCCGATGATGACTAAGAGGCCAAGGATCATAACGCTTGGCAGCACCACCACCAGCCGCTTGATCAGGCGCAGCTCTGGCGGGGGCGGGCCATCAGGCGGTGTAACGGGAGTATCAGCCATGCCGGACGCGCCTTTGCGGGAAATACAGATCACGATCGGGGCGGAACCGCCCCCCCGGCTAGATAAGGCTTTGGCGCGTGATGCGCCAGAGGGCGAGGGACTGTCGCGTTCGCGGCTGATGAAGATGATCGAAGAGGGGCAAATTTTGTGCGCAGGCCGCGTGCTGGACAACCCGCGCGCGAAAGTGGCCGAGGGGGATATCATCACCCTGCGTCTGGAGGCTGCGCAAGAGGTCGAAACTCGCGCCCAAGACATTGCGCTGACTGTTGTCTGGGAGGATGACGAGTTGATCGTCATCAACAAACCCGCCGGAATGGTGGTGCACCCCGCCCCCGGCAGCCCTGACAATACGCTTGTCAATGCGCTGTTGCACCATTGCGGCGATAGCCTGTCGGGTATTGGTGGCGAAAAGCGCCCCGGCATTGTGCACCGCATAGACAAGGAAACATCGGGCTTGCTGGTGGTGGCGAAATCCGACCGCGCCCATCAGGGGTTGGCCACGCAATTTGAACGCCACACAGTAACGCGGCGCTATCTGGCGCTGGTTTATGGTATGCCCGATGCCGCCGATCCCCGCTTGCACGGTGTGCGCGGCGCAAGTTTCGAGGCGGGCAATATCCTGAAAATCACCAGTCAGCTTGCCCGCAGCAAGAATGACCGCCAGAAACAGGCCGTTGTCTGGGCCAATGGCCGCCATGCGATTACCCGCGCGCGGGTGCTGGAAGGGTTTGGCCAGCCTCCTGCGCTGGCCCTGCTGGAATGCTGGCTGGAAACAGGGCGCACCCATCAGATACGGGTGCATCTGGCCCATGCAGGGCATGGGCTGGTGGGGGATCCTGTCTATGGTGGGCGGCGCAAACTGTCCGAGCGCGCGCTTGGCGCGCCCGCGCTGGCGGCCTGTGGCAATTTCCCGCGTCAGGCGTTGCATGCGGCCACATTGGGCTTTGTTCATCCCGTAACAGGTGATGATCTGGATTTCGAGGCCCCCTTGCCCGCTGATATGGCAGAATTGCTGGAGGTGCTGCGCCATTCTGTCCCAAGCTGACACAACCGCGTGAGGCCCCTGTCGGAAAACCGCGCGCGTTGCGTATAACAGACATAAAGGGATTCATGCCAGTTTCGCTTGCAGATGAAAAATACGGTCTTATCTGCTAAGCTTGGCCCGCAAGACAGGATATGTTTGATGAGCAGCTATGCCAATCTTCCCGCGCCCAGCCCTGAACAAGGGCTGAACCGCTATATGCAGGAAATCCGCCGCTTTCCGATGTTGGAGCCGGAAGAGGAATTTATGCTGGCCAAGCGCTGGGTGGATCATCAGGACAGGGACGCCGCGCATAAGCTGGTGACAAGCCATCTGCGTCTGGCCGCCAAAATCGCGATGGGGTATCGTGGCTATGGCCTGCCGCAAGCCGAGGTGATTTCAGAGGCCAATGTGGGGCTGATGCAGGCTGTCAAGCGCTTTGACCCGGACAAGGGCTTTCGGTTGGCAACCTATGCCATGTGGTGGATCAGGGCCAGCATTCAGGAATATATCCTGCGGTCTTGGTCGCTGGTGAAACTGGGTACGACCAGCGCCCAGAAAAAGCTGTTTTTCAACCTGCGCAAGGCAAAAAACAAGATTGGCGCGCTGGAAGAGGGCGATTTGCGCCCCGAAAATGTGGCCCAGATCGCGCGTGATCTGAACGTGACCGAAGATGAGGTCATTGCCATGAATCGCCGCCTGTCGTCGGGGGATTCCTCGCTCAATGCCACAATTGGCAGCGAAGAGGGCGCGTCTAGCTGGCAAGACTGGTTGGAGGATGAAGACGCCGATCAGGCCGGTGATTATGCCGAGCGTGATGAGTTCGAAATGCGCCGTGAATTGCTGATGGAGGCGATGGAAGTGCTCAATGACCGCGAGCGCGATGTCCTGTCCCAACGCCGCCTGAGCGAGGAACCTGTGACGCTGGAAGATCTGTCACAACGCTATGATGTCAGCCGCGAGCGTATTCGCCAGATCGAGGTGCGCGCATTTGAGAAGTTGCAAGGGCGCATGCGCACATTGGCGCGCGAAAAGGGGATGGTTGTGCCTGTCAATTAACGCGCCATGCCATTGGCTGGCCTCTTGGTGTGATCCGCTTTGAGCGGCCATGTCACTGGCCTTGGCTGTCAATCAGCAAGTAAAAGTGACGCTTTGAGGGGAGATCATCTTGAATTTCCGCTGTGATCAAATTGTTTTTGACGTCTTGCCGCGTGTTCTCTGAGTGCGGTTTTGTCAAGCCATAGATATAACGGCTCTGGGCGGGACGCGGCAGCAAGCGGGCGAGGCGGTACCGGATTTCTGCAGTGGTGAGGTTATCTGCCCGTCTTAGGCTCAGATCGCAACCAGATTGCCCGAACGCGTTGTGTTCGGCTTGGCCAAACCCGAACGGCGGTGATCCGCGCCAAGGCGAGCAAGGAAAGCTGCCGCTGCCATGACAAGACTGATGTGGCTATGTCAGCCATGCCATGAGCGGGCTTCCCAATGGTCGAGGCCGAGATCATCCTTGGCGCGCAGGACGCATTCCTCGATTGTCCAGCGCAGCCCGGCTGCGGCCGCCAGATCGGCAACCATCGTGACCGGGTTCGTCTGGATTAGCGCTCATTCCTCCATGAACCGCAATGTCTGATTGCCACGCGCCGCCAGCCCGCATAGCTGCTGGCGCACCTCCAGCATATGCCGAAAACGATAGTCCGTACCCTCGACGGTATCGGCGAGAACAAACGCGCGCGCCGCGCGCAATATGCCCCTGTTTTCGACAATCTCGAAAAACAACCTCAGATCATTCAGATTGAGTGACATGTCAAAACCCCGGTTCGGCAGCATCTAGACATCTGGTTGTTACAAATTCTTGACGCACCCTTACTGCATTGTCAGCGTGGCGGCTTCTTTTTGAGCTTGGCCGCGCGCTGGAATGTCTCGCAAGGCGCATGGCCAATATCGGCTATGGATCGAACGGCTAACCGCGATCTGGCCGCTGGGCTTCAAGGGCTGATCCGAAGGCGGCCCATGTGCTGGCAACAGCTTCGACGCTTCGCGCCGGGGTAATGTGGATATCCGCTACTGGCCTGTGTTTGGGATGTGTCACCCCGACACGACCCGCTTGTATGAGCTTCATGGCGAGACCTTCATCCTTGATGCGAACGAAGGTGCGCCACGCCATCATATAATTTTACTGCACAGGAAAAGCGCTAACTGACGGAAAATTGTTACAAAGCGCTGTTACATGGGCGCCATGTTGGAAAACCCACACAAACCCCGTGCACTGGCGTTGATGGCAACGCAAATCGCCAAATCCTTTGGCGATACACAGGTTCTTCGCAATATCGACCTTAACCTTGCTCCGGGCGAAGTTGTCGCCCTTCTTGGCCCGTCGGGCTGCGGCAAGACCACGCTTTTGCGCATCGCCGCAGGGCTGCTCTCGGCAAGTTCCGGGAAAATGGAAATTGCAGGCAAGCGCGTGGTTGATGGCAGCGCCTTTAACGCCCCGCCCGAAGTGCGCGGGATCGGCATGGTGTTTCAGGATTATGCCATCTGGCCACATTTGAGCGTGCTGGAAAACGTGGCCTTCCCGTTGCGCATGCGCAAACTGCCGCATCATGACCGTGAAACTCGCGCAAGGCGCGCGCTGGAGCGGGTCGGGTTGTCCCATCTCGCAGACCGGTTTCCCGGCACATTGTCGGGCGGGCAACAACAGCGCGTTGCCCTTGCCCGTGCCATTGTGGCCGAACCACCACTGGTTTTGTTTGACGAGCCGCTGTCGAACCTTGACCGCGAGTTACGT
This sequence comes from Roseinatronobacter sp., assembly GCA_022565265.1. Taxonomy (GTDB): domain Bacteria; phylum Pseudomonadota; class Alphaproteobacteria; order Rhodobacterales; family Rhodobacteraceae; genus Roseinatronobacter. The sequence goes on from JAIUNA010000002.1 coordinate 31,679, forward strand.
GAGGGGCTTGCGCTGGAAATCGGCAGTTTGTTGCGCGAACTGGGCCTGTCGGCTGTCTATGTCACACATGACCAATCCGAAGCCTTCACGATTGCCGATCGCGTGGCCGTCATGCTGGGCGGCGAGATCGCGCAGATCGATACGCCAGAGCAGCTTTTTGCGGCTCCGGCTTCTGTAGAGGTGGCGCAATTTCTTAATATCGGTGCGCGGATCGAGGGGCGGGTTTGCCATTTACGGGGGTTTACCTGCAACCGCGACCGGCTGAACCTGCCCAATCTGGCAAATTCTGCGCCGGAAGGGCCAGCGCGCATTCTGATTCCGCGAACGGCCATTCGCCCCGCCACCGAGGGTGCGTTGATGGCGCAAGTGCTGCGCTGTCAGTTTCAGGGCGATCGCTACCTTCTGCATCTGGGTCTGGACGGGGAAGGCGCAAGCCTTGTTTGCCCAACCGATCATGCAGTGGCGTTGAACAGTCATATCCCGCTGGTAATCGATTCTGATCGCCTGCGTGTCTTTCCGCAATAATCTTAAAAGGAAGAAAACCCATGCTACGCACAACTGCTTTCGCTGCAACCCTTGGGCTGATGGGCAGCATCGCCCACGCAGACACACTGACATTCTACACAGCCGGCCCCGGCGGGCTGGCCGATGCACTGGCCGAAGCGTTCAAGGCCGAAACCGGTATCACGGTGAATGTGTTTCAGGGCACGACTGGTCAGGTCATGGCGCGGCTGGAAGCCGAAGAGGCCAATCCGCAGGCCGATGTGGTTGTCTCGGCCAGCTGGGGTTCCGCTGTGGATATGCACGAGCGTGGCTTGCTGATGGACTATCTGTCCCCCAATGCCGCCGAAGTGCCGGATTTCCTGAAGCACAGCCATTATGCGGCACAAGGCATCTCTGCTCTGGCTATGGTCTGGAATAGCCAAAGCGGAGTGCCGCGCCCCGCCGAATGGTCTGATCTGACCGATGAGGTTTACCGCGACCTGATCACCATGCCCGATCCGGCGCAATCAGGTGCCGCCTTTGACCTTGTTGCCGGTCTGGAAGCTGCGCTGGGGGATGGCGCGTGGGAATTGCTGGGCAATCTGGCCGATAACGGCATGATCGTGCCCGGCCCAAACGCGGCCGCGCTGAACCCGGTGTTGCAGGGGGCTGCGGCGGTTGTCTTTGGCGCTGTGGACTATATCAGCTACGGTCAGGCCGCGAGCGGTGAGACGATTGAGGTGATCGTGCCCGCCAGTGGCACTGTGATCGCCCCGCGCCCGATGATGATCCTGCAATCCACTGCGAACCCCGATGCAGCGAAAGCCTTTGTCGATTTCGTGCTGTCAGATGCTGGTCAGGAACTGGTTGCGGCGACGTGGATGATGCCCGCACGCGCTGATATCGAAGGGCTGCGCCCCGGTATCAATGATCTGAAAGTGATCGAGGTTGATGAAGACGCAGTTGCCGCGCGGCGTGACGAGATCATCGCAAGGTTCAACGAGACCGTGATCAACCGCTAAGCTGTGATGACTTGCAGCATATGGCCCCGATGCATTCGGGGCCATATGCCTTTCCGAAAGGCCTGCCATGTTCCGCGCGCAATCCATACTGACCTCGTTTGCCGCCGCAGCGCTGATTGTATTGGTCGGCCTGCCTGTGCTTTTCATCCTGTTGCAGGCCGTGTTCCCCGAATTTGCGCGCGGGTCGTATGCAGGGGCGTTCTCGAAGCTGGTTATCCTGACAGAGAATGACCGGCTGATGATGCAGGCGCGCAATACCCTGCTGCTGGCTTTTTCGGTCATGATCGGCTGCCTGATCTTCGGGCTGCCCATTGGCATCCTGCGCGGGTTGTTTCATGTGCCCGGCGCGCGGGTCTGGGATGTGGTTTTCCTGATCCCCTTCCTGATCCCGCCCTTCATTGCCGCGATTGCATGGATGATGACGTTGCAGCCGCGCGGCTATCTGTTCCAGCTTGCGGGCTTTGATCTGGGCCGCTTCCTGTTCAGCTTTACCGGCGTGGCCTTTGTTATGACGCTGAACCTGTTTCCGCTGGTCTATTTCGCCGTGTCACGCGCGCTGGAAATGGTCGGCGGGCGTTTCGCCGCTGCTGCGCGCGTGCATGGCGCGCGGCCCTTGCAGGCGTTCTTTCTAATCACGCTGCCGCTGTCGATCCCCGCAATTGCCGCTAGTCTACTGATCGTGTTTGCCATGTCGATCGAGGAATTCGGCACGCCGGCCGCATTGGCGGCACGCACGGGTTTCGAGGTTCTGGTTACGGGTATTTATACACGTCTGTCGGACTGGCCGATTGACCTGTCGGGCGCGGCGCTTGGGTCGGTCATGTTGATGGCGATGGTGGTTGCAGCGTTTGCGCTTCAAAACTGGATCGCCACGCGGCGTTCCTATATCAGCCAGACCGGCAAGCCCGCCGATCTGGAAAAGGCCGATCTGGGGCCATGGCACTGGCCCGTGCTGGGCCTGTTTGCACTGGTGGCGCTGATCGGCGTTGTGATCCCATTGGTGGCGATTGCCGTGACATCCGTTATGGGCACAATCTCCGGCGGGTTGACTTGGTCGAATTTCGACCTGCGCCATTATGAACCGATCTTCCGCAGTGGCAGCCGGGCTTGGCAGGCGCTGATGACAAGCGGTTGGCTTGCTGTTCTGACCGCTTTTGCTACAGCTGCGATTGGTGGATTGGTCGCCTATATCGTGGTGCGCGGCACCGGGCGCGGGCGGGCGGTGATGGACGGGCTGTCGGTGCTGCCCAACGCCATTCCGGCTATTGTTCTTGCGGTGGGTATCATCCTGTTCTGGAACTCGCCCTATCAGCCGATTTCGCTTTACGGGACTGCCGCTATTTTGCTGATTGCCTATATTGGCATATTGTTGCCCTATCCGATCCGCTATGCCGTGGCGCGGCTCCGACAGATTTCCGGCTCGCTTGATGATGCCGCGCGGGTGGCAGGCGCAGACCAGATGCAGGCGCTGCGCCATGTGACACTGCCACTGATGGCGCCGTCGCTGATCGCGGCGATGATGCTTGTCTTTGCCATCGCCTCGCGCGAACTGGTGGCCTCGATCATGCTGGCGCCCGCAGGGATACGCACAGTCGGCACATTCGTCTTTTCTCAATTCGAACAGGGGTCTGTCCAGACCGGCATGGCCATGAGCATGGTCGCAATCACCATCACATCGGGCATTCTGCTGGCGGTCAACCTGTGGCTTGCGCGGCAGGGCAGCAGCGCGTTTTCCGGGTGAGTTCATGGCCCTGATCGCGCAACTGACCGACCCGCATTTACGTGACGATGGCAAGGACCCGTTCCATGATCCGGCAGTCGCCATGCAGCAGGCTTTTGCGCAGATTTCTGCCATGGACAGGAAGCCGGATGCGATTATCCTGACAGGGGATATCATCGACCGCAGTGCGGCGGGGTATGGCCATGCTCTGCCAATTCTGCGCCGCGCCCCGGCCCCAATTTTGCCAATGCCCGGAAACCATGATGACCCGCTTGCCTTTCGGGCTGCCTTTACCGATTGGGCTGCATTCGCGCCCGATCATCTGAGCTTCACAGCCCGGATCGCTGATCTGGATATGATTGCGCTGGACAGCACGCTACCAGACGGTCGGCCAGGGCTCGATCCAACGCGACTGGACTGGCTGGCAGGTGTTCTTGGCACGCTACAGCGGCCGTCAGTCTTAGCGCTACACCACCCGCCCTTCCCAACCCTGGCCCCCCATCTGGATAAACCCGGCTTTCAAAACGTGGACGCCTTCGCGCGTATGATCGCGTGCAGCGGAGTGCGCCGTATCATCGCCGGGCATAGTCACCGCGCAATGCAAACTGTCTGGGCAGGAACCCTCGCCAGCACAGCCCCGGCACTAGGGCACGGCCTGAGCCTGTAGCTTTCAGGTGATGAAAACCACAAGCCAATTGCGACGATGCCGGCTTTTGAGCTTCATCTCGTGGGTCAGAGGGATATGATCATCCATTATATTGCGGTTGATTGATTGGCGCATCCTGTTCAGGATACCACACGTGTTTATTGTCACTGCGAACTGACCCGGCATTGTCACCGAGATCTGACCCACCCAGTTATTATGTTCTGCGTGTCATGTTGGCGTTAATGGTGGTGTTTCCTTCCGTTTCTTTTTCGCTGTTTCGGAGCTGGCCTCGAAGCGATAGCTGTCGTTGCCGGTTTCCAAAATGTGGCAGCGATGGGTGAGACGATCGAGAAGCGCTGTTGTCATTTTGGCGTCGCCAAAGACGCTCGCCCATTCACTGAAGCTCAGGTTGGTGGTGATGATGACGCTGGTGCGCTCGTAGAGTTTGCTGAGAAGATGGAGTGAGGAGGATCAGGAATTGATCTGGGCGTGAAGGGGAAAAGCAAATTATCCGGGGGATGATTTGACCCCGAACGCAATTCTCCGACGAACCAAGGCCCCACCCGTGGCGCTGAACGGTAGGTATCCCAGTTCCTCCAGGAATGAGGCATCAGCCGCCATTGATGGAGTGGATGGCTCCCGCTTCCGGCATCGCAATGTGCCATATTGGGTGCTGTGAACATCACCAATAAAGGGAGCCATCCATGGACAAGGTTACCACGCTCGGGATCGATCTGGCGAAATCTATGTTTCAGTTACACGGCGTTGATGCGCAAGGCTGCACTGTCTTGCGCCGTCAGTTACGGCGTAGCCAGATGCTGGAATTCTTCCAACGCTTGCCACCCTGCCTGATCGGCATCGAAGCTTGCGGCAGCGCGCATTACTGGGCGCGCGAACTGACTAAGTTCGGTCATGAGGTGCGACTGATGCAGCCCAGTTACGTGAAGGGCTATGTGAAACGGGGTAAAACCGATGCTGCCGATGCCGAGGCAATCTGCGAAGCCGTGTCGCGCCCATCTATGCGGTTTGTTCCCGTGAAAAGTGAGGACACGCAGGCGCTTCTGATGACGCACAAGGCGCGGGAATTTCTGGTGCGTCAGCAGACCCAGATTGTGAAC
>JAIUNA010000003.1 GCA_022565265.1 Roseinatronobacter sp.
GGCCTTTGGCCCAATTCACCCCCTGAGGATATTTGAGCCAAGATGAATGGGTGGCCGTTTCTCTGAAGTGATCAGGGCGCGGCAATGCTGGCGCGTATGGTGCGCGGGCGAGCGATGCAAAACGGGGCGCAAATTGCGCCCCGTTTCAAGAGTGTTTCGCAAGATTATGCGGAATGGCGCACGCGCTCCTTGCCGCCGGGCTTGCCCGGCCCGCGCCGGTTGCCACCGGGTTTTGCACCGGTTTTGGCGCGCGCGGGGCGTTGGCCGTCTGCAGTGCCGGCAGGCCGGGGCGCGCCGCCGCGACTTCCACCCCCACCACGCTTGCGCGCGGCCATGCGTGCGGCACCTGCCATGTCATCGGCCCAAGGCGTGCCGCCTGCGATGGAGAGATCGCGCTTCATCAGCCGTTCGATGGCACGCAGATCGCCCATTTCTGCCGGGGCACAAAAGGCAATCGCATGGCCAGAGGCGCCTGCACGCGCTGTGCGCCCGATGCGGTGGACGTAGTTTTCCGGCACTTCGGGCAGTTCGAAATTATAGACATGGCGCATATCGGGAATGTCGATCCCGCGCGCGGCCACATCTGTTGCCACCAGAACCTTGATCTTGCCATCGCGGAAGCCCTGCAAGGTGCGCTCGCGTTGGGCCTGACTTTTGTTGCCATGGATGGAGCCTGCTTCGATCCCCCAGCCATTAAGGAGTTTCATCAGCTTTTCTGCGCCATGTTTGGTGCGCGAAAAGACCAGCGCCAGATCTTCGGGATGGCCTTTGAGATAGGTTTCCAGCAAGCGCGCCTTGTCACCCTGGCTGACAAAATGCACCGATTGGTCGATCTTGTCGGCGGGTTTGCCGGGTGCGTCCACCTGCACCCGTTCGGGGCGATCCAGATAGGCGCTGGCAATCTCGTTCATCTGTTTGTTCATCGTGGCCGAGAACATCAATGTCTGGCGATCCTTTGGCAGCAGGCCTGCAATCTTGCGCAGCGCGTGGATGAAGCCCAGATCCAGCATTTGGTCTGCCTCATCCAGCACCAGCATTTGTGTGGCCGACAGGGTAAGGGCGCGGCGTTCCAGCAGATCCAGCAGGCGGCCGGGGGTGGCCACCAGAATATCACAGCCTTTGGCCAGTTTCTGGATTTGCGGCATCATGCCCGCCCCACCGACAACGCGTTGCACCTTCAGCGGTGTTTTGCGGGCGAAACCTTCCAGCGTTTCGGCGATCTGTGTCACCAATTCGCGGGTGGGGGCAAGGATGAGGGCTTGGGTTGTTTTAGGGGCAGGCCGGCCCGCGCCGAGCAGCGCATGCATGACCGGCAGGCCAAAGGCCAGCGTCTTGCCGGTGCCGGTTTGGGCGAGGCCCAGAATATCGCGGCCCTGCATGATCAGCGGGATTGCACGGGCCTGAATCGGGGTGGGGGTGCCAAAGCCTTGAGCTTCAAGGGTGGTCATCAGCACCGGGCGCAGCCCGAACATGGTAAAATCAGTCAAAATCAGTCCTCTCACGGCCTGTCGCAACAGGCGATAGGCCCTTGGAATGCCAAGGGCGGGTTTGGGGGCGCAGGTTATGCGCCGCCCCCCACGCGTGATGTCGGGAAGCATGTTTCGGGCGGTTCGCCCTGCCCACACGGATATAATCTGCTCACGCGGCAAAGTGTGGATTTCTGCCAGATGGGGCCGATTGGCGCATAAGTCAAGCTTAATCGCGATTTTGCGCCAAAGGGAGGGGCTGAGCCATCTGGCGATACTATTGCGCGAATCAGGGCCAGATACAGATCTGGCCCTGTGCATCGGGCTGCATGGGGCAAGGCCTGCATCTTTTGGGAGAGATCACTGTATTTGCAAGACTTTCCAACATCCCCCAAAAACATGCCGGAAATTTCTGCGCTGCGGCAGAGATGGAAACCAAAACTCTTGCGTTTTACCCCGGCTGTGGCAAAATTCGGTATGGGATGACAGACTTTCTAAGACCGCCTCTGTTCTCGCAGCCGGCAAGGAAGACCTGGCTGAACGGCCCCAAGGCAATTCCGCCGCGGGCAGCGATAACGAGGAGACGGATCGATGCCGACAGGCACCGTGAAATGGTTTAACACAACCAAAGGATATGGCTTTATTGCGCCTTCTGATGGTGGCAAAGATGTATTCGTGCATATCTCGGCGGTCGAGCGCGCGGGGCTAACCGGGCTCGCAGATGATCAGAAGATTGCCTATGAATTGCGCGCTGGCCGTGATGGCCGGGAATCCGCAAGCGATCTGAAACTGTTGTGACAGGCTGGCCCCTGCGCGGCAGAGCCGTGCAGGGGCTTTGGTTTATCGCGCAGCCAGCGCGCTTTGCACATCTGCCTTCCAGCCCAGATAAAACTTTGCGCCAGCCTGAATGACCGGGCGTTTCATGAGGGTCGGATGCGCGGCAAGCAAGGTCTGGGCCTCTTGACCGCGGGTCTCTTCGGGCAAGCCGCGCCATGTGGTTGAGGCTCGGTTAATCAGCGCATCGCCAAATTCCAACAGCAAATTTGCCAGCTCTGTTTCTGTAAGCGGGTTTGTTCGGATATCGCGAAAGCTGGCTTCCGGCAGCGCCTTGGCCGCTTTGCGGCAGGTATCGCAGGTTTTGATGCCATAGATCGTGATGGGCATGGGCGTCTCCTTTTGGGCTAAGGGTAGCGAAGCTGGCGGGCGTATTCCAGCCTGTTGAACGCATGTTTTCACCCTTTTCCGCACGCGCATTTGGCGCTAAGGCACGGCGCCATGGCAAAGCTCTATTTCCATTATTCCACCATGAATGCCGGCAAATCCACGGTGCTGTTGCAGGCGGCGCATAATTACCGTGAACGCGGCATGGTTCCGTTTTTGCTGACAGCGGCCTTTGACAGCCGGGCAGGGGCGGGGCGCATTGCCTCGCGCATCGGAATCAGTGCCGAGGCGCAGACATTCGCGCCAGAGACTGATCTGTTCGATCTGTTGCGCCTGCGCCAGGCGGCGGGCGCGCTGGATTGTGTATTCATTGACGAGGCGCAATTTCTGACAGCGGCGCAGGTGTGGCAGCTGGCGCGCGCAGTGGATGATCTGAACCTGCCTGTCATGTGCTACGGATTGCGGGTGGATTTTCGCGGCCAGCTATTCCCCGGCTCTGCCGCGCTTTTGGCGCTGGCGGATGAAATGCGCGAAGTGCGCACGATCTGCCATTGCGGCAAGAAAGCGACAATGGTTGTCCGGCTTGGCCCGGATGGCCGGGCGCTGCGCGATGGTGCGCAGGTGCAGATTGGGGGGAATGAAACTTATTCGTCACTCTGCCGCAAGCATTGGCGCGCGGCGGTGGGGGATGCCCTTGATCAGGGGTGATGGGCGTCAAACAGCGTCAGAGTATCATGCACGAAAGGGGTGCGGATCGCGCCGCGCTCCATCAGCAATTCATGCAAGGCACCTTCAAAGATGCGCAACCGGCCCTCTGGCCATTGTGCCATGCGCGCAGAAATCGCATCGGGCGAGACCAGCATCTCGCGCGTGCCAAGCCCGCAATAGGCGGGCAGGTTTGGCGCAGGCAGGCTTTGCAATGCGGTGGTTTCTGTTGAGGCCGCCACAAGCCAGCGCAGGCTGGGTGCGCCAAGGCGCAATTCAGGATGGGCCTGCACTTGCGACTGCATCCAGGAATATGTCTCAAGATCGCCCGACAATTCGTTATCATCAAACGGGTTTTCCCAGAGTCTGAACTCTATCCCCGCGCCGGGTACTTCGCGCAGATCCATCTTCACCAGCCGCAGCGCCTTTGTCATCGCATGCACTGCGCGACGCATTTTTGCCGAGAGCGGCAAGCCCCACATGGGCGCACTGAAACTGACCGCACGCGCTGCAAAGCCTTGGGTCAGCGCGCGCAGGGCGATGCATCCGCCCATCGAATGGGCCAGAACAAAGCGCGGGGCGGTGGGGGCGAATTCATCCAGCGCGGTGCGATAGGCGGCCACATCTTGCTGATAGAGCGCAAAATCTTCCACATCCCCCAGCAAAGGCTGCCCATGCAGGCGCTGTGACATCCCTTGCCCGCGCCAGTCAATCGCTGCTGCGCCATAGCCAGCCTGAATCAGTTCACTGATCACGCGGCCATATTTTTCAATTACCTCGGTACGACCGGGAAAGATGACAACCATGCCTTTCGGCCCGGCGGGCCACAGCCCGATCCGTACCCGTGTTCCGTCTTCCGTAAGAACCCAGAGCACCTGCGCCGGGGCAGGGGCTTGTGCGACATCCGCGAAAAACGGCGCTTGCATCAACTGAGCGCCGAACCAAGTTTCATGGCCATTCCCATATCGCCTTCAATCTTCAGCTTTCCCGACATGAAGGCCATAGTTGGGTTAACATCCCCTTCCATTATGCCCTGAAACGTCTCTGCGGTGGCTATCATCGTCACATCTGCCGCTTCATTGCCCGCGCGCACGCCGTTTCCATCCACCATGATAGACCCTTCGCCCGCAATCTCGAATCGCGCTGTGCCGTCAAAGCCGCTTTTCAGCCGCGCGCTGAGAGCCGCGATGGCATGGGTCAGGATGTCGCTCATGATTTGCTCCGTTTTGTGATATTGCGCATATGGATTCGTGCATCAAATACGCTACATTAACTTCTATGAGAGTTCATCGCGCCTTTCTCAATCCTTTGATTGCGGCCTTGGCCGTTTTTTTTGCCTATGTCCCTGCAAATGCGCAGGAAAACAGAGCTGAGGATGAGGTTGCGCAACTTCTGGGCGAATTGCGCGCGCCCGATCAGCAAGGCTGGCAGCGGATCGAACGCCAGATACAGCGGCTGTGGTCGCGTTCCGGGTCGGCGAGCGCCGATCTGTTGCTTCAGCGCGGGCGCGATGCAATCCGCCGGGGCGATACCACGCGCGCTGTCGAACATTTCAGCGCCGTGATAGACCACGCGCCAGATTTCGCCGAGGCTTATCATGCACGCGCAATGGCGTGGTTCATGGCCGGGCGTCTGGGGTTGGCGCTTGATGATCTGCAACACGCATTGTCGCTTAATCCGCAGCATTTCACTGCTCTTATCGGGCTTGGGCGGATATTCGAGGAATTGAACGCCCATGAGCGTGCACGCAAAGCCTATGATGCGGCCCATGCTATACATCCCCATCGTGATGACGTAAAAGCCGCGCGAGAGCGGCTGGAGCGGCGGTTATCCGGCACTGAAATTTAAGCAGGCCGCTGGCAGGCTTTTGGGGGTAGGGCAAATGAATATGCGCGCGCAGTCACGCGCTGTTGCGGTTCTGGGGCCTACCAATACCGGCAAAACCCATTACGCGATTGAACGAATGCTGGCCCATCGCACAGGCGTTATCGGGCTGCCGCTGCGGTTGCTGGCACGTGAAGTCTATGACCGCATTCGCGTGCTGCGCGGCCCCGATTGCGTGGCGCTGGTAACGGGCGAAGAGCGCATTGTGCCCGACCGCACGCAATATTGGGTTTGCACGGTTGAGGCAATGCCGCTGGAAATTGGCGCCGATTTTGTGGCGATAGATGAAATCCAGCTGTGTAATGATCCCGATCGTGGCCATGTGTTCACAGATCGCCTTCTGTCGGCGCGCGGCTTGCATGAAACGCTGTTTATGGGGTCTGATACCATGCGCCCCGCAATTGCCGCACTTGTGCCGGGGGTGCAGTTTCAGCGCCGCGAACGCATGTCGCAGCTTAGCTATACAGGCTCTAAGAAACTCAGCCGCATGCCTGCGCGTGCTGCGATTGTGGGGTTCAGCGTTGAAAATGTCTATGCCATTGCCGAATTGATCCGCCGCCAGAAGGGCGGCTGCGCCGTGGTGATGGGCGCGCTTAGCCCGCGCACGCGCAATGCGCAGGTGGAACTTTATCAAAATGGCGATGTGGATTATCTGGTGGCGACAGATGCCATCGGGATGGGCTTGAATCTGGATATCAAGCATGTGGCGTTTTCGGCCACGCGCAAATTCGATGGCCGCCGCATGCGCCCGCTTGGCCCGGATGAATTGGCGCAGATCGCAGGCCGGGCCGGACGCTATCAGAATGATGGCAGTTTCGGGGTGACAGGCGAAGCCAGCCCCCTGCCAGATGAGGTGGTGGAGGCGATTGAAAACCACACATTCCAGCCCGTGCGCAAACTGCAATGGCGCAATTCCAAGCTGGAATTTGGCACGCCAGAGCGGCTTGTTGCGTCGCTTGAATTGCAAACCCATAACGATTGGCTAAGCCGTGCGCGCGATGCCGATGATCTTGTCGCGCTGAAAACGCTGCTGGCCTTGCCAGAAACCCGCGACAGGCTGCGCGATGTGCGCGATTTGCGGCTGTTATGGGATATCTGCCGCGTGCCGGATTTTCGCAGCATCTCTGCGGCCGAACATGCGGGGCTGTTGGGGCGGGTGTTTGACTTCCTGCAAGGGCAGGGCCGGATAGACCCCGATTGGCTGGCGCGCAACATCCAGCGCATAGATCGCACCGATGGCGATATTGACGCGCTGTCAAAGCGCTTGGCTTATATTCGCACTTGGACGTATATTGCGCAGCGAAAAGGGTGGGTCGATGACGAAAAGCATTGGCGCGAGGCGACGCGCGCTGTAGAAGACCGCCTGTCAGACGCCTTGCACGCGCGGCTGACGCAAAGATTTGTTGACCGGCGCACAAGCGTGCTGCTGCGCCGGTTAAAGCAGAAGGAGAGCCTTGTGGCTGAGGTGAACGACAAGGGTGAGGTTACTGTCGAGGGCGAGCTGATTGGCCGTCTGGAAGGGTTTCGCTTCCGGCAGGACAAGACCGCCAGTGCCGATGAGGCAAAGACATTGCGTCAGGCCTCTCTGGCCGCGTTGACGCCTTTGTTCCATCTGCGGGCCGATAAATTCTACAATGCTGCCGATACAGAGTTCGATTTTACCGAACAGGGCGGGCTGATGTGGGGGGATTCGGCCATTGGCAAGCTGGTGAAAGGCGACGACCCCTTGCGCCCGCAGGTGCATGCTTTTGTCGATGACGAGGCCGGGCCGGATGTGGCCGACAATGTGAGCCGCCGATTGCAGCATTTCATAGATCGCAAAATTGCCGCGCTGTTCGAGCCGCTTTTGAACATGTCGCGCGATGAAACCCTCAGCGGCATGGCGCGCGGCGTGGCCTTTCAGATGGTCGAGGCTATGGGCGTGATCGCGCGCGAACAAATCGCCACTGATATCAAGGCGCTGGATCAGGAAGCGCGCGGCATGTTGCGCAAACATGGCGTACGCTTTGGCCAATATACAATCTTCCTGCCGCTGCTTTTAAAGCCCGCGCCCACGCGGTTGCGGCTGGTGCTGCGCTCTTTGGCCGATGGGCTGGACGAATTCCCCGAAAGCCCGCCCCCCGGTCTTGTGACTATCCCTTATATCCGCGAAGTGCCCGCCGCGCATTACCTGATGGCGGGCTACCGCCCCGCTGGCGCGCGCGCAATCCGCATTGATATGTTGGAGCGTCTGGCAGATTTGCTGCGCGCAACCGATAGCCGTGTGGGGTTTGAAGCGACGCCCGATATGCTGTCCATCACCGGCACCACGCTGGAGCAATTTGCCGATTTGATGGAGGGGCTGGGCTACAAGGCAGAGAAGGCCACGCGCGCAAAGGCCAAGCCAGAAGCGCCGCTTGTTGCAGACCTCGCAGTTTCCGCGGATGAAACTGATACTGTCGCGGCAGAACCGTCGGAAGCTGATTCTCCAGCGCCAGAGGCCCCGGCAGAAGAAGCGCTTGAAGTGTTTTTTACCTTCACATGGGCACCCCGCCCGCGCCGCGATGTGCGCCCAGAGCGCAAGCCCCAAGAGGCCCGCAGCACAGATGCACGCCCGCAGGAAGGCCGCCGCAGTGGCAAGCCCAAGGGCGGGAAGCCGAATGCAGGCAAGCCCAATGGGGGCAAAGGCAAGGATCGCAAGCCAGAGCAGACGCGCGATTTCACGGCCAACCCGCCCCGCAAGCCCGAACGCATTGACCCAGACAACCCCTTCGCCGCCGCGCTGAAGGGGTTGAAGCTGAAAGGCTGACAGGTTGAGTGAAAAGCGCGCCACGCTTCGGCTGGACAAATGGCTTTGGCAGGCGCGCTTTGTCAAATCCCGCAGCCTTGCGGTTGCCTTGATCGAAGGCCCCGGTGTCAGGGTGAATGCCAGCCGTATTGCCAAGCCCGGCTATGGCGTTGGTGAGGGCGAGGGGCTGACATTCGCACTTGGCGAACGGGTGGTTATTGTGCGTATTTTAGCCCTCGGTACGCGCCGCGGCCCTGCGCCAGAGGCGCGCGCGCTGTATGACGATCTCTCGCCCCCGCCGCCCCCGCCCGATTTATCACGCCCCAAGCGCGAAGCGGGCGGGCGCCCCGACAAACAGGCCAGACGCCGATTTGATGCCGTACACTCGCAGACGCTTGATTGATCGGCAGGGCTGGATTATGTCCCCTCCGACCCAAGCGCAACCGCGCAGACCAAAAGACTAAGGATGCTTTCATGACTTATGTGGTGATCGACAATTGCATTGCCTGCAAATACACTGATTGTGTCGAGGTCTGCCCAGTTGAGTGTTTCTATGAGGGGGAGAACATGTTGGTGATCCACCCCGATGAATGTATCGATTGCGGTGTGTGCGAGCCGGAATGCCCTGCAGATGCCATCCGCCCCGATACCGAGCCGGAAATGGAAGAATGGGTTGAATTCAACCGCAAGTATTCCTTGAAGTGGCCGGTCATCATCACCAAGAAAGACCCGCTTCCAGAAGCGGCAGACCGCGATGGCGAAACAGGCAAACGCGAGAAATATTTCTCCGAAGCGCCCGGCGAAGGCGGCTGAACCGCGCGCGACTCTCGCGCAGGTGTGTCGTGATTCTGTCACCAACGCGCTTTGATTCGTGGCTTTTTTGTGTTATAGAATCATCTGTCATAGAAAACAGCCCCAACCCGGCAGTGCTGCCAGCTGCCGTTTTTTTGTCGAAAAGCGATCGGGTCTTGCAGGAAATCCAATTTCCTGAGGAAATTCTTTTGCTTTGATAACGGGGCCAAAGGGGAAGATGTGAATGTCGAAGACCAAGAAATCCGAGTTTCGTCCCAATGAGTATGTTGTCTATCCTGCCCATGGTGTCGGGCAGATCATCTCTATCGAAGAGCAGGAAATTGCCGGGCTGAAGCTGGAACTTTTCGTCATTTCCTTCGAGAAAGAAAAAATGACCCTGCGCGTGCCGACCAACAAGGCAGCGACTGTGGGGATGCGCTCGCTCTCCTCGCCTGAACTGGTGAACAAGGCGCTTGCCACGCTAAAGGGCAAAGCGCGTGTGAAGCGTGCCATGTGGTCGCGCCGGGCGCAGGAATATGAGCAGAAAATCAATTCCGGCGATTTGCTGGCGATTGCCGAAGTGGTGCGCGATCTGCACCGCAACGACGATCAGCGCGAGCAATCGTATTCCGAACGCCAGCTATATGAAGCCGCGCTGGAGCGTCTGACCCGCGAAGTGGCCGCAGTGGCAGGCGGGGATGAAGCGGTGGCGCAAAAGCAGGTCAATGACATGCTGGTTTCTCGCGCGGCTTGAGCCGGTGACGAAACCATGACAAAAGCCCGCGCAAGCGGGCTTTTTTCGTGGCGCAAAGGCCGATCAAGGGCTTGCCCAAGGGCTTTGGGCTGGTCTAAACACGCGGCCACAGCGCTTTCAGCACGCTAGGGGGATATCATGGCAGGCCACTCCAAATGGGCCAATATTCAGCATCGCAAAGGCCGTCAGGACAAGTTGCGTGCGAAATTGTTTTCAAAGCTTTCCAAGGAGATCACGGTTGCCGCCAAGATGGGCGATCCAGACCCGGATAAAAATCCGCGTCTGCGGCTGGCGGTGAAAGAAGCCAAGGCCGTGTCCATGCCCAAGGAAAATATTGAACGCGCGATCAAGAAATCACAGGGCGGCGATGCCGAAAGCTATGATGAAATTCGCTATGAGGGCTATGGCCCCAGCGGCGTGGCTGTGATTGTCGAGGCAATGACAGATAACCGCAATCGCACTGCCTCCAATGTGCGTTCGACCTTTGCCAAAAATGGCGGCAATCTGGGCGAGACAGGCTCTGTTGCCTTCATGTTCGATCGTAAGGGGCAGGTGATTTATCCGGCCTCTGCGGGCGATGCCGATACGATCATGCTGGCCGCGATAGATGCAGGCGCTGAAGATGTGGAAACTTCGCAAGACGGGCATGTGATCTGGTGTGCCGATACCGATCTGGGCGCCGTTGCCGCTGCATTGGAAGCGGCGCTTGGCGATGCTGACAGCACCAAACTTGTCTGGAAACCCCAAACCACCACAGAGCTTGATCTGGATGCTGCGCGCGCCCTGATGAAGCTGATTGACGCTTTGGAAGATGACGATGATGTGCAGAATGTCACTGCGAATTTCGAAGTCTCTGATGCAGTGATGGCCGAGTTGTAAGGCGGAAACCGCCTGCCGTGGCTTGCGGCAGGCGATTTACACCACTGGCAGGGTTGCGCGGGTCTGTTTGCGCAAGACTGCCTCGCGCCATGTGATGAACACGACTGATCCCATGATCACCGCCCCCCCCAGAATGACAAAGGCATCCGCTGGCTCTCCAAACGCGACCGTGCCCAAGATAACGGCCCAGACAAGCTGCAAAAAGGTGACAGGCTGCGTGACTGTGACAGGAGCAGCCGCGAAAGCCAGTGTCATGGTGTAATGTCCGGCTGTGGCAAATGCCGCGACCAGAAATAGCCAGAAAATCTGTATGGGTGTAGGGGGAACCCAGACCATCCATGCAAATGGCGCAAGACAAAGCGTAACCGTGATAGACAGCATTGCCACCACCAGCGATGGTGCCATCTGGCCTGACATGATTTTGGCAATCAGATAAGATGCCGCAAAGAAAATTGCCGTCCCGATCATGGCAACATGGCCCGGAGAGATTTCGCGCAGGCCGGGCCGCAAGATGATCAGCGCCCCAAGAAAGGCAATCAGCACGGCAATCACGCGGCGCGCCGTCAGTCTTTCGCCCAGAAACAGGGCCGCCCCCAGCGTGATGTATATGGGCGAAAGATAATTCATCGCCGTGACCTCTGACATCGGGATCTGGGTCATCGCATAAAACCACAAGATCACCCCCAGCGCATGGATCAGCCCGCGCAGGCCCAGAAGGGCAAGTGTGGGGCGGCTGAATCTCGCGCGCCGCAAGGCCGATAGCAGCGGCAGCAGAAACACCACCCCAAGCAAATAGCGCAAAAATGCCGATTGTGCGGCGGGCATGTCATCGCCCAGATATTTGACAAGGGCCGTAACCGCAACAAAGCAAAAGCCTGTCACAGCCATCCAGAAAATACCAACAAGCGGGCGGTGGGGCGATTTGCTTATCATGTGCAGTACGTCGCATGTCTTGCGCGTTACGGCAAGCCTGTGCCTCCGGCGCTGTCGGGCTTAGGCGGCCTCGTGGCGTTTGCGCAGTTGCGCATTTACGGCATCGGTGAATTCCACCAGCGAGAAGGGCTTGCCCAGAAAGGCCGCATTCCCGATTCGTGCTTGCGCGGCAAGGTGGCTGTCCTCCGCATATCCCGACATGAACAGTACCGGCGTATCGACAAAGCGGTCGCGGATCTCCATGATCCAGCCGGGGCCATCCAGCCCCGGCATGATCACATCTGTGACAAAGCAATCAGGCCGGATTTTCGGATCTTGCAGAATTTGCAGCGCGGCCTCGCCACTTTCTGCAGCCAGCACCCTGTGGCCTTGCAATTCCAGCGCGCGGGCCGCGAAAGAGCGTACAGGCGCTTCATCTTCCACCAGCAGGATCAGCGCTTGGGGCGTGCCAAGCACAGATTTTTGCAAAATGGCCGGGGTTGGGCTGTCAACGGATTTCGCATCGCGCGGTTGCGCCACAAAATACAAGGTAAAGGTCGTGCCCACCCCTTCTTCTCTATCGAAAAAGATATAGCCGCCAGATTGCTTTACGATACCGTACACGGTGGACAGCCCCAACCCCGTGCCTTCGCCTTGCCGTTTGGTGGTAAAGAAGGGATCGAATATTTTGGATAAAAGCGCCTGCGGAATGCCTGTTCCATCGTCACTGATTTTGATCTGGGTGTAGTCGCCGGGTGGCAGTTCCACCCGATCACGCTCCAACCCTTTGGGCAGGGGACAGGCGCGTGTCTCGATTCGGATTTCGCCGCCCATGGGCAGGGCGTCACGCGCATTGACAACCAAATTCATCATCACTTGTTCAAATTGGCGCTTGTCAGAACGGATGGGCGCCACGCCCGTGCCATGGCGCAGGCTGAGGGTGATCTTCTCGCCCACCAGCCGGTTGAGAAGGTGGATGACATCCTCCATCGTTTCTTGCAAATCCAGTGTGACAAATTGCAGGCTTTGCTTGCGCGACAGCGCCAGCAACTGCCGCACAAGGGCTGCGGCGCGATTGCAGTTTTGCTGTATTTGCGTCAGGTCTGGATAATCCGGGTCATGGCGGTCATGGCGCAGCATCAGCAGATCGCAATGCCCGGCGATGGCGGTCAGAAGATTGTTGAAATCATGCGCCACGCCGCCGGCAAGCTGGCCGATGGCCTGCATTTTCTGGCTTTGTGTGAATTTCGCTTCCAGTGATTTGAACTCGGTCACATCCGACAGGACAGCGACCAGCCCCTTGCTTGCATCCTGTTCTGTCAGGCACAGGCTGACTTTCAGATATGTCTCGCTTGCGCTGCGGCTGAGGCGGAGGATTTCGGTTGCGCGGGCAAGACGGCGGGTCGAGATGTCGCCAATCCATTCTGTCACAGGCCTGCCCAACCCTTCCAGAATATCACTGAGCAGTGGCAATTCCTCTGGCCGCAAATGCAGCAGTCGCCGCGCCTCGTCATTGAGGGTTAGCAACTGCCCTTGAGTATCCAGATGCGCAATGCCGATGGGCAGGTTTTGGGGCTGTATCGTGGTCACGGGCGCGATGTCTTGCGCAGCGGGGATGGGCAGGAACAAGATGATTTCTGCATCGCCCGTGGGCGCGTGCAGGCGGATCACATGCTGTGGCCCGTGCAGATGGGGTGTGTCTATCCATGTGGCACGCCCGGTTTCGGGCAATTTGCGCGGAAACAGCATATCGATGCGAAAAGGCAAATCGCCAAGCTGTGCGCGCAAATCCGGGCTGGCATAGCTTAGCCGCCCCTCTGGCGTGAAATACATCATCTGAAAAGGCAGGGAATCACGCCAATCCGTCATTGGGGGCAGGGTGATGCGCCATAACAGCTGATCCCTGCCAAATTCTTCCACCTGATAGGCGCGCTCATGTCCGGGAAGATCGTGGCGATGATGGGCAATGCCTTCTTCCTGCGTGCGGGCCTGCATGTTGGTGATGAATGTCTCTGGTTCGGCATGCCAGACGGAAAGGGACGTGTGCATCGTCTCGCCCGGCTGCAGGCCAGCGCGGGCACTGGCGGTGGCATTGCTCCACAAGATCATTGCATCGCAGCTTCGTACCAGTGCGCAGGCTTGTGCGCTTTGGCCCAAAAGCTGTTCCAGAAGCGCCATGTCGCGCGCGTTCATCCAGCGCCTGTGCCGCCCCAGCATACTGGCCATTGCGGCCAGAAGCACCAGCGCGCTGCCAGCCAAAAGCGCAGTCATGGTTATGACGGGCGCAACCGGAAGTGTGGCGATGGCGCAGAATGCCAGGCCCACAAGGGCCATTGCCCGAAGGCTTGATATGCTCATGCGGCCAAGATATGTGTCAGTTTCCTGCAAAAAGGCCGTAAAATTCTGAAATGCCACCTATGCACCCTGTGAAAACATGCGCTGAAAATATCAAACACTGCTTAAATTAAGGTGAAGATACAGAGGGTCGGGCTGGATGGCAATCTGGCTGTCTGTCAGCCCTGGGCCGATATGTTGCGCAATACGGCAAGGTAAAACCCATCACCGCCATCTTGCGGTGTCAGGCGTTTTTCCGTTTCCAGCGTGAAATCTGGCGCGCTGCGCAGGAATCCTGCGATCTGGGTGCCATTCTCGCATGCCAGAAGCGAACAGGTAACATAGGCCAGCGCGCCGCCGGGTGTTACATGCGGCCGGGCTTTTTGCAGGATATCTGCCTGACACTGTGTCAGCTCTTGCAGCCGCGCGGGCGTGAGCCGCCATTTGGCATCCGGGCTGCGCCGCCAACTGCCAGAGCCGGAGCAGGGCACATCTGTCAGCACCAGATCAAACCTGCCGCACGCAGCCTCTGTCAGGGCAATGCGCGCTTGCGCGCGCGCCGCGCGGGCAGGCAGATCGCGCATGCGCGCTGGCGCGGCATCATGTGCTGTAACAACTGCCCCAAGCGCCGCCAGCGCCAGCGATTTGCCGCCGCCGCCTGCACAGTAATCCAGCACGCGCGCTCCGCGTAAGGGTGGCAAGGCCAGGATCACGGCTTGCGAAGCCACATCCTGCAAATCGATCAGCCCATCCAGATAGGCCGCGCTTGACAGCACGGCGCGCGCATTTTCGGTAACTTCCAGCGCGGAAGTTGCAAGCAGGTGGGGCCGGGTTATGATCCCTTCGGCGGCAAGTGACGCTTGCGCCGCGTCCGTTGTGATGCGCGAGGTATTGACACGCAAAAAGACTGGGGCGCGCTGGCGCAGCGCGCCCATGACAGGCGCGAAATCAGCGCCAAGGCTGGCGCGCAGTTCTGGTTCCAGCCAGTCGGGGCAATCCAGCGCGACGGTGGCGGGCATGGGGGGCGGGAGATGTGCCGCTTCCGTCGCCGAGAGAGGGGCAGGGGCATGGCCTATTCCGGTGAATATCTCATCCGGGGCATGGCCTGCGGCGTGTACTCCCCCAAGGATAAGCCCGCGCCCGCTTTCCGCGCCGCCCAGATGCGCGAAGGAGCGCTTGCAACGCAAGGCATCAAACACAAGATCGCGGATGGCTGCGCGATCCTTGGAGCCTGCAAAGCGGCTGGCGCGCGCCCATGTTGTGAGCGCCTGTTCGGCGGGGCTGCCTGAGAGAATGCGATCGAGAATTTCGATAGCGGCCTGATGGCGGGCGGCGGGGGTCATGTGGTGTCTTTCGGGTATGGGTTTGGCGATGTCCTAGCAGGTTGGGCGTGCCGGGGGAAGCCGGGGCCGCCTGCAGGGGCGCCCGCCCACCCACCCTGTCGGGCGGCGCATGCGCGCAGCCCTCGCGCCCCTGCAGGCGGCCCCTTGCGCGGCGGAGCGGGTGCATTCCGGCCCTTCACATGATGAGGCGCGCCTGATCCGGGCCAAGAAGTGCAGAGGGGCAGGCCGCATGATCGGGCCTTTTTTCGTGCATTGGCGCAAGCGTGTCGGCGCAGCCTGGGGGCTTTGCCGCGCATGTGCGCTGCGCGAAAATTGTTCGGTAGTATTCCGCCTGCGCCTTCAGCTTAGAGCGTGACGCGTTCCTTCGCAGTTACGCGACCCACTTTAACCTTACGTGGTCGCATGTCTCTTTGCGCAAAACCGGTTCCCGGTTTTGCACGACATTTTCTAGCCAGAGACGATCAGGATCAGCATCACCACCATGAAAAACGCGGCCCCCACCATGACTGTGACAAGGCCCGGCAGGCCCCAGACCATAACTGCTATGACAAGTGCGTTCAAAAATACCATCAATGCGGCCCAGATTGGCCAGGGTTCATCTTCCCTGCGCCAGTCATTGGGTTTGGATTGCGCGGGTTTGGTGTGGGACAAGGCCATCTGATACGCTCCGATAAAGATTTATCGGTTACATATGTTTTATGGCCTGTCCCGTCAGCACGGCACAATGACGCGCGACCAAACCGCGCAGGCCACGGGCCTGCGCCGCCTGCTTAGCCAAATACGATGAAGCTGAGCAAAATAAGCATGCCAATCGCAGCAGGAACCATCACCGCAACCAGCCCGGCCACACCCAGCGTGGCCACAGAGACACCCAGCACCGCGACAACGCCCAAGATTGCCGCCCAGATGCCCCAAGGCTCTGGCGCGCGGCCTTTGGCAGATGCTGCGGGCGTATGGGGGGGAGTGGCGGCATGGGTCATGATGGTTTCCTCCGATATGATGCGTGCCGCATACGCAAATTCATGCTGCAATGCAGCATGACACAATGCCGCAGCGTGGGTTAAACGCCCAGTCGGGCCAGAAATCCGGCCAGATCGTCGGTATGGTGGTGGATATGGGGGGCATCAATGCGCTCTGGCGCGACATGGACAGTGCGCATGCCCAAATCATGGGGCGCGGCCAGGTTGCGCGGGTCATCTTCAAACATGGCCGCGCACGCTGTGTCCAGCCCATCGCGGGCAAAGACGCGGTCAAAGGCCGCGCGCTCTGGCTTGGGGCGATAGCCCGCATCCTCGACCCCGTAGACCGCATGGAACAGCCCGCTCAGGCCCCGCGCCTCCAACACCCGTCCGGCATATTCGGCAGAGCCATTGGTATAGACAATCCGCCGCCCCGGAAGCGCCGCGATCTGCGCGCGCAAATCGGCATCCGGGCGCCGAACCGAGAAATCAATATCATGCACGGCCTTCATATATGGCTCTGGCGCAAGCCCGTGGCATTCCATCAACCCCGCAAGCGTTGTGCCGTAGCGCGCCCAATACTCTCGGCGCAACTGATTGGCCGCGTCATAGGATACGCCAAGCTTGTCCATCACATAGGCTGTCATGCGGCGCTCAATCTGGTCGAACAGCCGCATTTCGGGCGGGTAGAGCGTGTTGTCCAGATCAAAGACCCAGCCACGCACATGAGTAAAAAATTCTGCTGCCATGGCGCGCACCTTAGCGCGCAAACCGATGGGCGCAAGCCAACAGGGGTTGTCATTCCCGCCGATCCCGGCTTTTCTTGGAAAAAACCGCATCGAGACGAAAATGACCACCGAGACCAAACCACTGAAAGACGCCTATACGCTGATTCTGGAAGCCATCGACATTGGCATTTACAAGCCAGGCGACAGGCTGGTGGAATCTGAACTGGCGGAGCGCTTTGGGGTGTCGCGCACGCCTGTGCGCGAAGCATTGCAGCGCCTGGAGACGCAATCCCTGCTGACGCGCGATGGGCGCTCGCTGATCGTCTCTTCGCTGGATCATAACCAGCTGGCCGAATTATATGTCGTGCGCTCGGAGTTGGAAGGGCTGGCCGCGCGGCTGGCGGCCCGCCACGCCACGCAAGAGGAAATCCGCCTGCTGCGCAGCATGGTGGAAGATGACCGCGCGCTTATAAATGATCCTCAGGCGCTAAGCCGCGCGAACAAGCGCTTTCACAAGCAAATACATCTTGCCTCGCATAACCGCTATCTGGTGCAACAGCTTGATCTGGTGCATCGCTCTATGGCGCTGCTGGCCACAACCTCGCTTTCCTTCGAGGGGCGCGGCCAGCAAACACTGGATGAGCATTCAAAGATTGTCGAGGCGATTGCCGCAGGCGATGGCGAGCGCGCCTATGAGGCGCTTAAACAGCATATCTCTCTGGCCTTTGAAACGCGCCTGCGCCAGGATTCGATGGCAGAGGCGCGTTACTCTGTCTGATTTCAGAACACGTCTGACAGGAAATCCAGCAAGGCTGCTTCTGCGCCCGCATTGGCGGCGGGATCCCAATCATTGGAGGTTTCGACAGTGAAGGAATGACGCGCGCCCCCGAAGATGCGGGCGTGATGGGGCACACTGGCCGCTTGCAATTGATCCATCAGGCTGGCCAGATCGGCCATGCCTGAGACTGGATCGGCAGAGCCATGAAGAACCAGAACCGGGGCAGAGGTGGCGGAATAATCCTGCCCCTCTGGCGTGCCAAGCCCGCCATGGAAGCTGACAAACCCCGCCAGATCAAACCCCGCGCGCGCGCCCTCAAGGGCCGCAGCCCCACCAAAGCAATAGCCTGTCAGAACCATTGACGCAGGCACATTCTCCAGCGCGGCGGCAGCCTCTAGCCCTGCCTGCATCCGAGCGCGGAATTCGGCGCGATCAGCATAAAGGGCGCCTGTCTCGCGGCGGAAATCCTCAAACCCGTCCAGCACCGCATCGCGGCCAAACAGATCAAGCGCTATGCCCACATAGCCCTCGGCCGCCATGGCTTGCGCGCGTGCGATTTCATGGTCGTTCAAGCCATCCCAGTCATGAATGATCAAAACTGTGCCGCGCGCTTCGCCATCGGGCATCGCAACAAAGCCTTGAAAAACCGTGTCGCCGTGGGTGTATTCAAAGTTCTCTGCCCAAGCGGGTGTCAGGGCGAATGTGGCGCATGTGCTGGCAAGTGCCAAAAGACGTAATTTCATGGCTGACCTCCTTTTCCTGCGCCAAACTTAGCGCGCAAACCGGAAACCCCACGAAAATTCAGGCCAGTTTCTGCTTCACAATCGCGCCAGCTTTGCCGAAATCCATCTGACCAGCATATTGAGCTTTCAGCGCGGCCATGACCGCGCCAATATCGCGCACCGAGGCAGCGCCGCTTTGCGCTATAATCTGCGAAATGGCTTCTGCCATTTCGGCCTCTGTCAATTGGCGCGGCAAGTACCCCTCTATCACCGTGATCTCGGCCAATTCCTTTTCGGCCAGATCCAGCCGCGCGGCTTCTTCATAGGCGCGCGCCGAATCACGGCGCTGCTTGACCATGCGCGTAAGCACCGCTGTGAGGTCGGCATCGGTCAATTCTGTTACGCCCTCATCCCCGCGCGCGGCAATCTCGCGGTCTTTTATCGCGGCATTTATCAGGCGCAGCGTGGCCAGCCGCGTCACATCCTTGGCCTTCATCGCGGCTTTCAGATCGCTGGAAATCTTGTCACGCAAGGACATTGGCGGCTCCTTTGGTCAGTGGCTTGGCGGAAGTGGCCACATTACCCAAGCGATGGCGTGGCGGCAAGGGCGGGTGAAGTGATCGCTGCGGCGCGGGTTCGGCTTGATATTTCCCCATGCCCGCCGTAGAGACGCGCAAATCCGATCCGAAATCCGATCCGAACGGAGACGCGCCCATGTCTGCCCAAACCTCTAAACCCACTGCCTGCCTTGCGCTTGCCGATGGGACGATCTTTTATGGCCGCGGCTTTGGGGCCACGGGGGAAACGGTGGCAGAGTTGTGCTTCAACACCGCCATGACCGGCTATCAGGAAATCATGACCGACCCGTCCTATGCGGGCCAGATTGTGACATTCACCTTTCCCCATATCGGCAATGTCGGGGTGAATGCCGATGATGATGAAACCGCACAGCCGGTTGCGGCCGGGATGGTGGTGAAATGGGATCCCACCGTGCCCTCGAATTGGCGCGCACCCGAGGATCTGCTCACCTGGCTGCAAAAGCGCGGGCGCATTTGCATTGGCGGGCTGGATACGCGCCGCCTGACCCGCGCCATACGCCAGCAGGGCGCGCCGCATGTGGCGCTTGCCCATAACCCGGATGGGAAATTTGATATCGAGGCGATGGTTGCCAAGGCGCGTGCATGGTCGGGGCTGGTGGGGCTGGATCTGGCGCGCGATGTCACCTGCGCGCAAAGCTACCGCTGGGACGAAATGCGCTGGGCATGGCCAGAAGGGTATACGCGCCAGAATGCGCCCGTGCATAAAGTGGTGGCGATTGATTACGGCGCAAAGCGCAATATCCTGCGCTGCCTTGCATCGGCTGGCTGTGATGTGACTGTGCTACCCGCTTCGGCCACAGCCGAGGATGTGCTGGCGCTCAACCCCGACGGGGTGTTTTTGTCCAATGGCCCCGGCGATCCGGCAGCAACAGGCCAGTATGCGGTGCCCATGATCCGCGAGGTGTTGCAGGCCGATTTGCCCGTTTTCGGCATCTGCCTTGGGCATCAGATGCTGGCGCTGGCTTTGGGGGCGCAAACGATCAAGATGAATCACGGCCATCATGGCGCGAATCACCCTGTCAAAGATCATGAAACAGGCAAGGTTGAGATCACGGCCATGAACCACGGCTTTGCCGTGGACAGCCAGACCCTGCCCGCAGGGGTGATAGAGACGCATAGCTCGCTTTTTGATGGGTCGAATTGCGGCATCCGTATGCAGGATCGTCCTGTTTTCTCGGTGCAACACCACCCCGAAGCCAGCCCCGGCCCGCAAGACAGTTTCTATCTGTTCGAGCGTTTTGCAGCCTCCATGGCCGCACGCAAAACGGCCTGCTCCGCGCTGACCCTTTAACCGTTTCTTAACGGCTTTTCGGTCTAGTGGCAGCACTGGGGCGAAAGGGCAGGGGGCTTGCGTGGGGTTTGCGGCATCGCTTGCATATGCGCAATTGGCGCCGGGTAGCGATCAATCTGCGCCACGGCAAAGGCCTCTGGGCCAGATATTGCTGGATATGGGCGTGCTGCGCGAGGATGATTTGTTGCGCGCGCTTCAGGTTCAGGCGCAGCAGGCGGGGTTTCTGGGCGATATATTGGTTGCGCATGGCCTGATCACTCAGTTGCAACTGACAGAAGCGCTGGCGCTGCAATTTGGTACAACGGCACTGACATTGGCGCAGGGCGAGTTGCCAGACCCTGCGCTGATTGATCGGCTGGGCCTGAATACCTGCCTGCGCCTGTCATGCCTGCCATGGCGGCAGGCGGGCGGGGTAACTGTTATTGCCACTGCGCGCCCTGCCGAGTTTCTGAACGCCCGCGCGCAGTTGGAAGGGTGTTTCGGCCCGGTAGCGCTGGCATTGCTAAGCGAGCAGGATTTGCACGCCGCAATTTTGAAAACGCGCCGCAACCGGTTGAAGCTCTGGGCAGAAACCTGCGTGGCCGAGAATGAGAGCTGTCGGCGCATGCAATCGCGCGGCTTTGGCAATCTGCTGGCATTGGCCTGTGTCATATTGGCATTTCTGGCCTTGATCGCGCCAGTGGCAACCTTGTTGGCACTTACCGGCAGTGCTGTGTTTTTCCTCTGCCTGTCCACCATGCTGAAAACCGCCGCCGCAATTGCCGCCCATCGGCATAGGCCAGCCGCGCGCCCAAGCCCGACTTTGGTGCAGCGCGCGCAGAAACAGCCCATCGTTTCGGTGCTTGTGCCACTCTATAAAGAGCCGCGAGTTGTTCCCCGACTGATCAATCGGCTTGCGCGCCTGACATGGCCGCCCGAATTGCTGGATATCCTGCTGGTGGTGGAGGAACATGACCACGCCACCCGCGCCGCACTTGAGGTACATGATATGCCGCGCTGGATGCGGGTGATCGTGGTGCCTGATGCTCCGCTGAAAACCAAACCGCGCGCACTGAATTACGCCATGCTGTTCGCACGCGGCACGATCATTGGCGTGTATGATGCCGAAGATGCCCCCGATCCCGATCAGTTGCACCGGGTTGTGCGCTGTTTTCACGAGGGGCCGGAAACTCTGGCCTGTGTGCAAGGGGTGCTGGATTTCTACAATGCGCGCACAAATTGGCTCTCGCGCTGTTTTGCCATCGAATATGCGACATGGTTTCGCATTATCCTTCCGGGGATGCAGCGTTTGGGCTTGGCCGTGCCTTTGGGCGGCACAACGCTATTTTTCCGGCGCGAGATATTGGAAGCGCTGGGGGGCTGGGATGCCCATAATGTGACCGAAGATGCCGATCTGGGCATTCGCCTTGCGCGCCATGGCTATTACACCCAGCTACTGGATACCGTGACGCAGGAAGAAGCGAATTGCCGCGCGCTTCCCTGGGTCAAGCAACGGTCGCGCTGGTTGAAGGGCTATGCGGTGACATGGCTGGTGCATATGCGCAATCCGCTGCATTTGTGGCGGCAACTGGGGACATGGCGGTTTTTCGGGGTGCAGGTGCTGTTTCTGGGTACATTGGTGCAATTCATGCTGGCGCCATTGCTCTGGACATTCTGGCTTATGCTGCTGGGCTTTGGCCATCCTTTGCAAGACAGTCTGGGGGGCGGGGTGCTACTGGGCTTTATGGGGGTATTTGTGCTGTCAGAGGCAGTGACGCTGACAGTGGGCTATCTGGCGCTGCGCGCGCCAGAGCATCGCTTCTTGCGCCTGTGGCTGCCAAGCCTGCATGGCTATTTCCCTCTTGCTGTGCTGGCGGTGTATAAGGCCCTGTGGGAATTGATCCGCGCGCCGTTTTATTGGGACAAGACCGCGCATGGTGATCATGGGGCGGCCTGTGATGCGTTGCAGGTCGCGCGCCCGGTTTTATGACGCCACTGGATCGCCGCGCGCAATCGCGCTAGCAAGGCAGCAGGATTTCAGAAGGCCAATTTCAGATGCTCTATTTTCACAAGCGGGGGCTTGTTTTTCTGGCTACACCCAAAGCGGGCAGCAGCGCCATTGAAAAAGCCTTGTCTGCACAGGCCGATATTGTTTTTCAGGGCGATCCCAACCTGAAACATTGCACCTTTCAGCGCTATAAATGGCGGGTTGAAAAGGCGATACTGATGTTCACCGATACCCCGCCGCAGACAATGGCCCTTATCCGCCAACCCGAAGACTGGTTGGGAAGCTGGTTTCGCTTCCGCCACGGCGCATGGCTTAATGGCACGGCCCGCAGCACGCGCGGGCTAAGCTTTGATCAATTTGTGGAAGGCTATCTCGCCAATCCTCAACCCGCCTTTGCCGCTGTGGGGCGCCAAGGGCGATTCTTGATAAACCCGGCCACGGATACAACCGTGGACAGGCTGTTCCAGTATGAGGCCATGCCCGCAGTAACTGCTTGGCTCTCTGCGCGGCTGGGCCAGCCGGTGGCGCTGGGGCTGCACAATGTTTCACCCGATTGGCCCATCACCCTATCTGCAGAGTTGCGTCGCCGCCTGGAGCAGCAACTGGCCGAAGATTACGCTCTTCATGCGCGCGCCTAGACCATCGCGCCTGCGGAATAGGCGCAGCCCTCTTGCCTGCGGGTTGCGCGCGCGGCACAGTATGGCTTGGCCAATCGTGAAGGAATATCCATGAGCCTTGAGACTCGCATTGCCGCCGCGCGCGGCGAAATCCCCGCAGATCTGGTGCTGCGCGGGGCAGAAGTGCTGTGCACAGTGACAGGGGCGCGCATTGCTGGCGATGTGGCGATCATGGAGGGTGTCATCATCGGCATTGGCGCAGAGTATGAGGGGCGCGCGGTGATTGATCTGCCCGGCCAGACGCTGGGTCCGGGGTTTATTGATACGCATCTGCATATCGAATCGTCCCTTGTCACCCCGTTTGAATTTGATCGCTGTGTCGCCCCGCGCGGGGTTACAACCGCGATTTGCGACCCCCATGAGATTGCCAATGTCGCGGGCGCTGCGGGCATACGCTATTTTCTGGATGCCGCCACGCACACGGTGATGGATATTCGCGTCAATCTGTCGTCCTGCGTGCCCTCGACCCATATGGAAACGGCGGGTGCGGCGTTGGATGCGGCGGCGCTGGTGGCCTTGGCCGATCATCCCAAGGTGATCGGCTTGGCGGAATTCATGAATTTCCCCGGTGTCATTCACCGTGATCCCGGCTGCATGGAAAAGCTGCATGCCTTTGCGGGCCGTCATATTGATGGGCATGCGCCGCTGTTGTCGGGGCGTGATCTGAATGCCTATGCTACGGCAGGCATTCGCACCGAACACGAATCCACCTCTGCCGCCGAGGCGCGGGAGAAGATGCAAAAAGGGCTGCGCTGCCTGATCCGCGAAGGCTCTGTCAGTAAGGATATGCACGCGTTGGCCCCGCTGCTGACGCCGCTGACTGCGCCCTATATGTGCCTGTGCACAGATGATCGCAATCCGCTGGATATTGCTGAACATGGCCATCTGGATCACATGATACGCACGCTGATTGCGCTGGGCTGTGATCCGCTGGCGGTGTATCGCGCCGCC
The DNA here is from genome assembly GCA_022565265.1 of Roseinatronobacter sp. Lineage (GTDB taxonomy): Bacteria > Pseudomonadota > Alphaproteobacteria > Rhodobacterales > Rhodobacteraceae > Roseinatronobacter. The sequence goes on from JAIUNA010000003.1 coordinate 23,690, forward strand.
ACCCTGTCTGCGGCCGAAGCCTTTGGCCTGAAGGATCGCGGCCAGATCGCACCGGGCAAGCGCGCCGATATCGTGGCGCTGCCTGATCTGGCACAGTGTCGCGCCAGCCTTGTGCTCTGCGGGGGGCAGGTGGTGGGCGATGCGGCCTTTGCCGCGCGCCAGACCATCCCGCCTGTAGCGCGCAATTCTGTGCGCGCGCCCAAAGTGGCCGCGCAGGATTTCCGCTGCACCCGCGCGGGGCTGGAGACGCCCGTTATCGGCATTCTGGAAGGCAAGATCATAACCGAGCATTTGCGCGTGGAGATTGCACAGACAGAGGGCGACAAACTGCCCGATCCCGCGCGTGATCTGGCGCGTGTGGCAGTGGTGGAACGCCATGGCAAAAACGGCAATATCGCCACAGGCTTTGTGCGCGGCTTTGGGCTGCAACGCGGGGCGATTGCGGCCACTGTGGCGCATGATCATCATAACATTGTCGCGGTGGGCGTGGGCTATGAGGATCTGGCGCTGGCCGTCAATCGCCTGTCAGAGATTGAGGGTGGTTTTGTGGTGGCTCATGCGGGGCAGGTGCTTGCGGAATTGCCCTTGCCGGTGGCAGGCCTGATGTCATTGGCCAGCTATGAAGAGGTGCAGGCCGGGCTTGTCGATCTGCGCGCGGCGGCCCGCGCGTTAGGCGTGACGCTGGAAGAGCCGTTTTTGCAACTGGCCTTTATCGCACTGCCGGTGATCCCGCATTTGAAGATCACCGATCAGGGCATGGTGGATGTGGATCGTTTTCAGATCATCTGAAAACGATCCCCCGTTTGCGGGGCTGCCCGTTCAATGCGCCTCTGCCCAGCTATCGCCCACGCCTGCATCCACAACCAAAGGCACGCTTAGGTGCACAACCGGGTCTGCCGCCGCTTCCATCACCGCGCGCACCTGCGCGATAACAGTCTCTACCGCGTCTTCCTCCACCTCGAACACCAGTTCGTCATGCACTTGCAGCAGCATTTTTGCAGGCAGATCGGCAATCACATCAGGCAGGCGGATCATGGCGCGGCGGATGATATCGGCGGCTGTGCCCTGAATGGGCGCATTGATTGCCGCGCGCTTGGCAAAGCCCGCACCGGGGCCTTTGGTATTGATCTCTGGCGTATGAATGCGCCGCCCGAATAGCGTTTCCACCCGCCCATGCTTTTGCGCGAATTCTACAGTTGCATCCATATAGGCGCGAATGCCGGGGAAGCGCTGGAAGTAAGTGTCAATGAAGGCCTGTGCCTCGGCGCGCGGAATGCGCAGATTGCGCGCCAGCCCAAAGCCTGAAATCCCGTAAATCACCCCGAAATTAATGGCTTTGGCGCGGCGGCGGATTTCCGGTGTCATCTCCTCCAGCGGCACGCCAAACATTTCCGAGGCTGTCATGGCGTGGATGTCATGGCCCGCGCGGAAGGCCGCTTTCAGGCTGTCAATATCGGCAATATGGGCAAGAATGCGCAATTCAATCTGGCTGTAATCCAGCGCCACCAGCTTCTTGCCCTGCTCTGCCACAAAGGCCGTGCGAATGCGCCGCCCCTCTTCGCTGCGGATGGGGATATTCTGCAAATTGGGATCGGTGGAAGATAACCGCCCCGTAACCGCGCCTGTAATCACATAAGAGGTATGCACCCGCCCCGTGACTGGGTGGATATGTTCTTGCAGGGCATCGGTATAGGTGGATTTCAACTTTGCAAGCTGGCGCCAATCCAGCACGCGGGCGGGCAGATCATGCCCTTCACTGGCCAGATCTTCCAGAATATCCGCCCCGGTGGCATAGGCCCCGGTTTTTCCGGTCTTGCCACCGGGCAGGCTTAGCTTGTCAAACAGGATTTCTCCCAATTGCTTGGGGCTGCCCACATTGAACCGCTCGCCTGCAAGGGTATGTATCTCATCCTCCAGCCCGGCCATTTTTTGCGAAAAGGCGTTAGACATGCGCGACAGCGCGTCGCGATCCACCTTGATCCCGTGCCGCTCCATTTGCGCAAGAACAGGCACAAGCGGGCGCTCCAACGTCTCATAAACGCGGGCAACCTGCTCTGTATGCAGGCGCGGTTTGAACATCTGCCAGAGCCGCAATGTGATATCTGCATCTTCGGCGGCATAGCGCGTGGCCTCGTCAATCGGCACGCGGTCGAATGTGATGGCGGATTTGCCCGCGCCCAGCAGGGTCTTGATGGCAATGGGCTGGTGGTTCAGATAGCGGTCTGACAGCGCATCCATTCCATGCCCATGCAAGCCCCCATGCAGCGCATAAGACATCAGCATCGTGTCATCTATGGGGGTAACATTCAGCCCCAGATTGGCAAAAATCTTGGCATCATATTTCATATTCTGCCCGATTTTCAGGATGCCGCCATCTTCCAGCACAGGCCGCAGCCGCGCCAAGACATCGGCCAGCGGCAATTGCCCTTCCACCAGATCGACACTGCCGAACAGATCGCCGCCACCCGCGCGGTGTTGCAGCGGGATATAGGCGGCATGGCCGGGGGTTATGCACAGCGAAATCCCCACCAACTCGGCGCGCATTTCATCAAGGGCGGTGGTTTCGGTATCAATCGCCACATAGCCGCGCTCTTCGATCTGGGAAATCCAGCTTTCCAGCGTGTCCATATCGCGGATGCAGACATATTGGGCTTGGGCAAAATCGGGCTGTTCGGTGGCAGGGGGCGGCACGCTTGCCGCCTCTGGCGCGTTGCCAGTTGCAGGGGGCGCAGGAATGGCCGGGGTTGGCGCGCCAAAATGTTCGGCCACGCGGCGGGTGAGTGTGCGAAATTCCATCTCATTGAGGAAATTCATCAGCGCCTCTGGCTCTGGCGCGCGTACTTCCAGATCATCCAACCCGAAATCCAGCGGTGTATTCTCATCCAGCAAGACCAGCCGTTTGGAAATGCGGATCAGCTCTGCATTGTCTTCCAACGCGGCGCGGCGCTTGGGTTGTTTGATTTCACCCGTCCGCGCCAGCAGTGTTTCCAGATCGCCAAATTCATTGATCAGAAGTGCGGCAGTCTTGATCCCGATTCCCGGCGCGCCCGGCACGTTATCGACCGAGTCGCCCGCCAGGGCCTGCACATCTGCCACGCGCTCTGGCCCGACGCCGAATTTCTCGATCACTTCTTCCACGCCGATGCGCTTGTTTTTCATCGCGTCCAGCATCTCGACGCCATTGCCCACAAGCTGCATCAAATCCTTGTCAGAGGAGATGATTGTCACCCGCCCGCCTGCTTGCCGCGCCTCGCGTGCAAGGGTGGCGATAATGTCATCGGCCTCGTAATCGGCAATCTCTATGCAGGGCAGGTTGAAGGCGCGCGTGGCCTCGCGGGTGAGCGGGAATTGGGGGCGCAAATCTTCGGGCGGCTCTGGCCGGTTGGCCTTGTAGAGGTCATAAATCTCGTTGCGAAAGGTTTTCGAGGAGTGATCGAAAATCACCGCCGCATGGGTGGGCGCATCAGTGCTTGCGCCATTCTCGCCCAAGTAGCGCCACAGCATGTTGCAAAACCCCGCCACAGCGCCCCCGGGCAGGCCATCGGATTTGCGCGATAGCGGCGGCAGCGCGTGATAGGCGCGGAAAATATAGGCCGAGCCGTCAATCAGATGCAGATGGCTGCCTTTGCCGAATGTCATATCCGCCCCTTTCGAGAGTGGTTTTATCTGGGCCTGTTCCCGAATCATGGAATGGGAAAAACCCCAATGCGCTGGCGGCGCCTTGGGGTGTTCCGCGCGCTGGCTATGATTTGCGCGCTCTCAGGCGGCCTTGTCGTCGGTGTAATCGCGGTGGATGAAGCGTTTGTCGCAATAGGGGCAATCCACTGTGCCTGTCTCTTGGCTAAGGGATAGCCAGACGCGCGGATGCCCCAGCGCCCCTTCGCCACCATCGCAGCATACGCGCATGGCAGAGACGATCTCGGTTTCCGGGGCGGGGAAGGCGGTATCGGGGGTCATTTCAGGTGATGTCCTTGTCGGCAAAGGCAAGCTGCATTAGGTCTGGCCTCAACATACCCGGTTTGGCGCGCAGGACAAGGCTGCTAAGCCCGCCGCCCCCCGGAAATGCCATGCGAAAAGGGATATCGCCCATGCAAAATGCCATAGAGATTACGGGCCTGCGCAAGACATACGGTGCGCAGAAGGGCACCGGGCCGAAAGAGGCACTCAAGGGTGTTGATCTTGCTATCCCGGCGGGCAGCATCTTTGGCCTGCTGGGGCCAAATGGTGCGGGCAAATCCACGCTTATCAACATCCTTGCGGGGCTGGTGACAAAAACCGCAGGGCAAGTGCGTATCTGGGGCTTTGATCAGGATATCAACCCCCGCCAATCACGCGCCGCCATTGGCGTTATGCCGCAAGAGCTGAATATGGATCCCTTCTTCACCCCGCGCGGCGCTTTGGAGGTGCAGGCGGGGCTATATGGTGTGCCCAAAAGCCAGCGCCGCACGGATGAAATTTTGGCCCTTATCGGCCTGTCGGACAAGGCCGAAGCTTATGCGCGTACGCTGTCGGGGGGCATGCGCCGGCGGCTATTGCTGGGCAAGGCGCTGGTGCACCGCCCGCAAGTGCTGGTGCTGGATGAACCCACGGCAGGTGTGGATATCGAATTGCGCCAGATGCTATGGGCCAATGTGCGCAAGCTGAATGATCAGGGCATGACAATCATCCTGACCACACATTATCTCGAAGAAGCACAGGAAATGTGTGACGAAATCGCCATCCTCAACCATGGTGCTGTGGTGGTGCAGTATAAAACCTCGGTGCTTCTGGCGCGGCTGGATGCCAAAACACTGCTCTTGCGGCTGGAGGGGCCAGTACCGGATTTGGCCCTGCCCGATGGGGTACAACGGGAAATGCGCGCGGATGGCATGCTGGCGCTGACATATCGGCGCTCTCAGGTGCGTGCAGGCCAGCTTTTGGCGGCTGTGGCAGAGGCAGGCGGGCAGATCAGTGATGTTTCCAGCGAAGACCCCAATCTGGAAGATGTGTTTCTGGCCCTCACTACAGGCGAGGCGCCCGCCCCTATATCCGCTTGAGGCTGAGCCGCGTAATACGGTTGCCATCGCGCGAAAGAATCTTGAAGCGGCAACCGTGGAAAGAAAAGACCTGCCCCTGTTCGGGAATGGATTGCGCTTCATGTATAACCAATCCGGCAATCGTCACGGCCTCATCATCTGGCAATGACCATTCCAGCGTGCGGTTAAGATCGCGGATTGTCATTGCGCCATCGACCACGGCTTCGCCAGCATCATTGATCTCGACCTCTGGCGCAAGGGTGGTGTCATATTCATCTTCAATCTCGCCCACGATTTCCTCAAGGATATCTTCCAGCGTGATCAATCCATGCAATGCGCCATATTCATCGACAACCAGCGCAAAATGCCGCCGCAGGCGCAGAAACTCTTTCATCTGCTCATCCAGCGGCGTTGTTTCGGGCACGAAATAGGGCGGGCGGGCCAGTGCATTAAGATCCAGCGCGCTGACGGCGCCATAGTCTCCGCTTGCGGCACTGACCAGCCTGTGCATCTCGCGCACCAGATCGCGGGCATAAAGAATGCCGACGATGTTTTCAGGGTCTTCGCGATACATAGGCAGGCGCGAATGCGGCGAGTTGATACATTGCGCGATGATATCCTCGATCGGATCATCGGCATTGACCGTATCAATCTGGCTGCGGTGGCGCATGATTTCTTCCACTGTCCGTTCGGACAGATCAAGTGCGCCCAAAAGGCGGTCACGGTGTTCTTTCTCAACCGAACCGCTGGAATGCCCCAATGCCAATGTGCCCGCAATCTCTTCATGCACAGACATGATGTGACTGTCAGGATCAATCGTTACCCCAAACAGTGCCAGCACACGGCGCACCACAAAACGCACCACCGCGACAATTGGCGAAAACACCGCCACCACCCAGCGCAAGGCGGGTGCAACACGGATGGCCGCTGTTTCCGGGGCGGAAATGGCATAGGTTTTGGGCATTACCTCTGCAAAGCCCAGCACCAGAATTGTCATTACCAGTGTGGCCAGCGCCACGCCGCTATCGCCAAAAATCCGCGTGAACAGTGCTGTCGCAATCGAGGCGGCCAGAATATTGACCATATTATTGCCCAGCAGGATCGCGCCGATCAACCGCTCGCTATCCTCTGTCAGGGCAAGGGCGGTTTGTGCCCCGCGCCCGCCCTTGTCGGCCTGTGCTTTCAGCTTGCCCAGGCTAGACGCCGTGAGCGCAGTTTCAGAGCCAGAGAAAAACCCTGAAATGATCAGCAATATCAGGATCGCGCCAACGCTGACCCAGAAAGCAGTATCAAGATACGCGGCGAAATCGCCCATGTGGCCCTTTGTCCCGATCGTGTCGCTCATCTGCGCATGGATGTCTTTTAAATCCTTGTGGCTGTCGCGTCCAGCACTAGCGGCCTTACTGTGCCAAGATGGCTTGACCGGGGGGGCGAGTTTGGCCACAAGTCGCGCTCATGTTCGCAACCGAAACACTCGATCAGATTACCCGCCGTTTTGGCTATCTGGAAGCGCGCCTTATGGAAGGTGTCGCGCCGGAAGAGATTGGCGCGGTGACGCGCGAATATTCCGAGTTGAAACCCGTTGTCGCCCAGATTGCCGCGTATCAGCAGGCTATCGCCGCGCGCCGCGAGGCCGAGGCACTGCGCCACGATCCCGAAATGCGCGATCTGGCCTTGGAAGAACTGGCCATGCTGGAACGCAGCCTTCCAGAACTGGAACAAGCGCTGCGCCTTGCGTTGCTGCCGCGTGATGCGGCCGATGCCCGGCCTGCGTTGATCGAATTGCGCCCCGGCACAGGCGGGGAAGAAGCCAGCCTCTTTGCGGCTGATCTGTTGCGCATGTATCAGCGTTATGCCGAGGCGCGGGGCTGGCAGGTGCAGATGGTCAGCCAGTCCGAAACCGAATTGGGCGGGCTGCGTGAGGCTGTGATGCGGATTGTGGGCGAGGGGGTTTTCGCGCGGTTGAAGTTTGAATCCGGGGTGCACCGGGTGCAGCGCGTGCCTGTTACCGAATCGGGGGGGCGGATACATACCTCTGCGGCCACAGTTGCGGTGCTGCCCGAAGCGGAAGAGGTGGATATCGACATTCCCGCACAAGATATCCGCATTGATACGATGCGCGCCTCCGGGGCAGGGGGGCAGCATGTGAACACGACCGATTCGGCTGTGCGGATCACCCATATCCCCGGCGGAATTGTTGTCACATCCTCCGAGAAATCCCAGCACCAGAATCGGGCGATTGCGATGCAGGTCTTGCGCGCGAAACTTTATGATATGGAGCGCCAGCGCGCGGCGGATGCCCGCGCTGATGCGCGCAAGGCGCAAGTCGGCTCTGGGGATCGCTCAGAGCGTATCCGAACCTATAACTTCCCGCAGGGGCGCATGACGGATCATCGGATCAACCTGACGCTGTACAAGCTGGATGCCATCTTGCAAGGCGATCTGGATGAGGTGTTTGACGCACTGACCACCGCCGATCAGGCCGCACGGTTGGCCGAGATGGAAGCGTGATGCAAACCGCCGCCCAAACGGCCCAAGCCCTTCTGGCGGCAGGTGTTGCGCGTTTGCGCGCAGCCGGGATAGACGGGGCCGCGCGCGATGCGCGCTGGCTTCTGGCCTATGCGCTGGGCATTGCGCCAGAGCGTGTGACGCTGGTTTTGCCCGATCCTGTATCCGCCGCTCAGGCCGCAGGCTTTGAGCGCGCGATTGGCGCGCGTGCGCAGCACCAGCCTGTGGCACAGATTATGGGGCAGCGCCTGTTCTGGGGGCGCGCGTTTCAGATAACGCCCGATGTGCTGGATCCCCGGCCAGAAACGGAAACTCTGATTGCCGCCGCGCTGGAGCGTGACTTCGGCACGATCCTTGATCTGGGCACAGGCAGCGGTGCGATTGTGTGGACGCTGCTGGCCGAGCGGTCAGGCGCATGCGGGCTGGCGGTTGATCTGTCGCCCAAGGCGCTGGATGTCGCGCGCACCAATGCGGCTGCGCTGGGGCTGGCTGGGCGGGTGGACTTTCGCCTTTCCAACTGGTGGGAGGCTGTGACCGGCAGTTTTGATCTGATTGTGTCGAACCCCCCTTATATTGCCGCGCCCGATTACAGTGCATTGCCGCCCGATCTGCGCCTGTGGGAGCCGCGCATGGCCCTTGTGCCCGATGCCTGCGATGGAACTGGCCTTGCCGCCTACCGTGCAATCATCGCGCAGGCCCCGGCCTTTTTGCGCCCCTCTGGCTGGCTGATGGTGGAAATCGGGCTGGGGCAGGGGCCAGAGGTGCAAGCGCTTATGGAACAGGCCGGGCTGAACGGCGCCCATATCCTGCCTGATCTGACAGGGCGCGGGCGGGTTGTGGCGGCACAGGCCCGCGCGCGGGCATGACCTATGGCAAATCTGCCAAATCCCGCCCGAATTTGAGTTTTTCGGGCACAGGGGCTTGCCATGCGCGCTCAGGCATGCCATCTGAATATCAAGGCACCGGCGCATTCAATGCGCTGTGTCTGACGCTCCCATATCTGCAGTCCGGTGACGCGCGCGGCGCAATCTTCCGAACAGGCTGCACGGCATGCCATTGCAGGCAGGATATAGTTACGCATGAGATCCACCAACAAACGCTCGCGTTCGAAGTCGAACCGCCCCAAGACTCTTGGGAATATCGTAAATCGCGTGTTTGACAGCTCTGGCCCAGAGGGCAAGGTGCGCGGAACACCCCAGCAGATTATTGAAAAATATCAGGTTTTGGCGCGTGATGCGCAATTGTCCAATGATCGCGTGGCGGCAGAAAATTTTCAGCAGCACGCAGAGCATTACACCCGCATGCTGGCTCAGGCCACGCGCGAGATGCAGGCCGAGCAGGACGCCCGCCGCCAGTCTCAGGATGATCGCAACCGGCATTTTCAGGATGATCGTCGGCAGAATCACGATGAGCGCGGGCCAAATCAACAGCGCCACCAGCCGCAGCGCGCGCAGCACGAAGATGAGGCAGGCCAGCGCGCCAAGCCTCAATTCGCGGAAAATAGCCGCCATGATCTGGATAAGAGCGCTTTTTCGGTTCAGGATTTCGATGATACCGGCGCAGATGACGCCGTGCTTGTGGAAACCCCTGAAAGCCTGTCCACAGCCGAGAGTGTGACAGCCGAAGCGCCGCCCGCAGAGCCTGCACGGGTGCAAAAGCCCATGGTGCAGGAGAGCGACGCACCCGCCCCGCGGCAAGACAAGCCTGTAAACCGTCGCAAGCCGCGAGCGCCCAAACCCGCAGAGAGCGCTGCGCCGGAGCAGGCCGCCACCGAGGCGCAGGCAGAGCAGGGCACAAAACCAAAGCGCGTGCAACGCAAGCCTCGCAAAGCCCCGGCAGAGACGACAGAAGGCACAGGGCAGCAAACCCCGTCAGCAGCAGAATAATCTGCCATGCAGATGCAACAGGCTCTCGCTTTGGCCAGAGCCTGTTGTGCTGTTACGCGCCGGGCCGCTTCAGGCTGAACACCTCGTCAACCACAGTGTAATCCTGATAGCCGCAGCGCGCGAGCGGGTGGTAGCGCGTGATGTCGAATATGCCATCGACAAGGCAATCGTCGCGCAGATATACGCCCACCACTTCGCCCAAAACGAGAAAATTGGCCTCTCCTTCCAGTCGGATGATTTGTGTCATCCGGCATTCCAGCGCTGCCGGTGCGCTTGCCACGCGTGACGCGGCTATCATGCGGCACTCTGCGCGTTCTAGGCGCGCATGGGTGAATTCATCCACCTCACGCGGCCACGGCCCAGAGCTGGCATTCATCGCGTCGCGCGCGGATTGTTCCACCACATTCACACAAAACACGCCCGTTTCGCGGATATTGGCGACTGTGTCCTTTGTATCCGTTCTGTCGGGCTTGGTGCTGGTAGAGGCAAACATCACCTGCGGCGGCACATAGGCCACAGCATTGAAAAACGAATAGGGGGCCAGATTATCCTGTCCATCGGCCCCACGTGTGGAAATCCAGCCAATCGGGCGGGGGGTGACAATGGCATTGAACGGGTTATGAGGCAGGCCGTGGCCTGTACGGGGTTCGTAGAACATGCGCGCCTTCCTGTGATCTGTTTGCGCGCAACCTAGTGCCATGCTACTGGCGCGGCCAGCGCCGAATGCGGCGGGGGGCAAGCCATGCAGCTTTTTCAGGAAACACCTGCCGATTGGTGGGAGGTCGAGGCACTTTACGACCTGTGCTTTGCGCCGGGGCGTGAGGCGCTGTCATCTTACCGCTTGCGCGAGGGCGTAGCCCCTGTGGCTGATCTGTGTTTGGTGCTGCGCGATGAAAATGGTCTGGCCGCTGCCATCCGCTATTGGCCTGTCCAGATTGGCGGGGCCGAGGTGCTGCTTTTGGGGCCGATTGCGGTACACCCCACCCATCAGGGCGAGGGCTTGGGCGGCTGGCTGATGCGCGAAAGCCTTGGGCGCGCGGCGCGGCTGGGCTATGGCCGCGTGCTTCTGGTGGGGGATGAACCCTATTACCGCCGCTTCGGGTTTGCCCGTCTGGAGGGGGTGGTCATGCCTCCCCCCACCAACCCTGCCCGCGTTCTGGGGCTGGAGCTGGAGGCCGGCGCATGGCAGGGGGTGCGCGGCGAGGTGGCGAAGCATCTGGCCGCCTGAGCGCGCAGTTCAATCCACCAGTGTGCTGACATAATCCATGAGGGCGGGCCGCGCGCTTTCAAGGCCGCGCACCTGAACCCGTGCGATCAGTTCCGAGACCTCGTTGAGGTTGGCCCGCCGGATAAGCGATTTGACCGGCCCGATAGAGGCCGGGCGCATGGAGAGTGA
>JAIUNA010000004.1 GCA_022565265.1 Roseinatronobacter sp.
CCCCCCCGCCGCCATTGACCGGAAAATCCCCCCCCCCCGCCGCCACAAACCCCCCGCCAAGGCGTGGCGCCGGGGCAGCCCGGGGGCTGCCCTGGGGATGCACCCCCGCGATCCGGCCATCAGGCGCAAGGCTGATTGCCGCTTCCGCATGCATCTGCCAGCCATCAAATACCTGCGCGGCCTTCAGCACAAGAAGGGTCATGTTCTTCCCTCCTGCCCCATGTCACAGCGCCTGCGCGCCAGCCACAACGCCCCCTCCAGCGCCGAGCCTTTGGGCCTGACCACAGGAAACGCAGCACCGCCTTGCGCGATGATCCGCGCCAAAAGCACCGGGCCAAGCCCGCCCAGCGCGGCCACTGGCATATCGTGCGCGCCCGCCTGCAAGCGCGCAATCGCAGCGCGCAAATAGCCGCAGCCCGCATCCAGCACAGCACCTGCAACCGGGCAATGCGCGTGGTCATGTTCCAACACAACAGGTGCGAGCGCGGCATAATCGGCAGGGCGCGCAGTGGCGGCAAACTCTATCATCGCGGCCAAGCTGCCAAAGTGCTGCCAAAGCGCCGCCGCCAGCGGGCCATCAGTTGCCAGACCATCACGCGCAAGCAGGCTTTGGCGCAAGGCCGCGCGCCCGATCCATGCGCCGCTTGCCTCATCGCCCAAGCCCAGCCCATAGCCGCCCAGTCGCTGCATCTGCCCCCCGCGCTGGCACGCCAGAACAGACCCTGTTCCAACCACCATCACCAGCCCGTCCATATCCTCGAAGGCACCTGCAAGCGCAATTTCAATATCCCCCAGCACGGATAGCCGCGGATAGCGAAGTGCCGCGCGCACACGCGGCCCAAGCCCGCTTTCCACAACCCCGGCAAGACCCAGCACGATTTCAGGCTCCAGCCGTGTTGCGCCCGCATGCGCCTGCGCCGCAGCCATGGCCCGCGCCAGCAGATCGGCTATGGCGGCAATGGCGCTGTCGGGATCAGTGCTGACATTCGCCGCCCCACCTGTCTGCACAGGCAGGCGCAAGCCATCCTCAAACGCGACCAGCGCGCGACAGCCGGTACCGCCACCATCCAAGCCCACACATACCCGCATTCCGGCCCTCCTGATGGCAGCAATACTGCACAGGCCCATAATGAAAAGAGCTTTCTTGCCACTCTTGCGCTTTGGCCTGCATGCCGCTACCGCAGAAGACAGGCGTGCGCAGACGCCCGCGCCGCCCTTTGCCAAGGCCACCGCCATGACCGAACTCGCAGACCCCCGCTACCATGCCCTCGACACATGGGACAGCCTGACCGCGCTGAGTGCCATATGGGAAAGCCAGATGGCCGCCGTGGCCTGCATTGCGCCCGCCCTGCCCGCAATCGCCCAAGCCATAGAAGCGGCTGTGCCGCGCCTGCGCGACGGGGGGCGGCTGGTCTATGCAGGGGCAGGAACCTCTATCCGCATTGCCGTGCAGGATGGCACAGAACTTGGCCCCACCTTCAACTGGCCCGAAACACGGGTGGCCTATCTGATTGCGGGCGGCGATGCCGCCTTGCGGCGCGGTATTGAAGGGGCAGAAGACAATACAGAGGATGCCCGCGCGCAGGCAGTGCAGGCAGCACTTGGGCCGCAAGATGTGGTTATCGGCCTTGCCGCCAGCGGGCGCACCCCTTTCACCATAGCCGCGATAGAGGCCGCGCGCGCTGCGGGCGCGCTGACCCTTGGCTTGGCCTGCAACCCCGATACACCGCTTTTGCAGGCCGCAGAGCATGCGATCCTCACCCAGACGGGCGCAGAGGTGGTGGCAGGGTCTACCCGCATGAAGGCGGGAACGGCGCAAAAAGTGGTGCTGAACATGATTTCTACGCAAATCATGGTGCGGCTGGGACATGTGCATGATGGGCTGATGGTGGATATGCGCGCCCAAAACACGAAATTGCGCAGCCGCGCAACCGCGATGGTTGCCCGGATTGCCGATGTCACGCCAGAGCAGGCCAAAGCCGCGCTGGATGCTTGCAACTGGCGGATAAAGCCCGCTGTTCTTGTCGCGGGTGGCGCGACCCCGGCACAGGCAGAGGCCGCATTGGCCCGCGCGGGTGGTATCTTGCGCGCAGCGCTGGCCACACAGCGCTGATACAGCTTTGCCGCGCGCCTTACGCGCCCGGCCAAGTATCGCTGAGCCGATAACCGCCGGGCCAAGGATCGCTCGGATCAAGCATATGCTGGTGAATCCCCGTAATCCAGCCGCGCCCCGATATTTCGGGCAGAATGGCGGGATATTGGCCAATCCGGGTCTGGCCCATGATCCGCCCCTCAAAGCTGGAACCGATAATAGATTGGGTGAGAAGCCTGTCTTCCGGCCCCATCTGACCACGCGCGGCCAGAATGGCCATGCGCGCAGAGAGTGCTGTACCGGTGGGTGAACGATCAATCTTGCCGGGCCTGATCGCCACAGCAGAGCGCGCTTGCAACAGCGCGCCATCACGCACCACCGGGCCTGCGAACAGGCAAAACGAGATATGGCGCCAATCGGGCAAGTCTGGATGTGCAAAGCCCAGCGCCTGATTGGCGGCCTTGGTAATCCTGACCCCAAGCTCGGCCAAGGCGCGCGCTTCCGAAGGCACAATTTCAAAACCAAGCGCCACAGGATCAACACAAACAAAACTGTCGCCGCCAAAGGCCGTGTCCACCGTGATATCCCCCAGCCCCGGCACATTCAGCCGCGCATCCAGCAGGGCGGCGAAACTGGGCAGATTGCGCACGAAAATACGCTCTGCCTTGCCATTGCGGCACTGTGCGCGCACCTGTACCAACCCGCCGGGGGCTTCCAGCGTCAGCAGGGTTTCCGGCTCTTGCATGGGGATGATCCCGCTATCCAGCAAGACAGTTGCCACACAGATGGAATTGGAACCGGACATGGGCGGGGTATCGGCAGGCTCCATAATGATAAAGGCCGCATCCGCCGCAGGGTTTTTGGGCGGAACCAACAGATTGACATGGCGAAACACCCCGCCGCGCGGTTCATTCAGCACGAAATTGCGCAAGATTTCATCCTGCGCGATAAATCGGCTTTGTTCCCACAGGGTTGCGCCGGGTGGGGGCGCGTAGCCGCCCACAATCACATCGCCCACCTCGCCTTCGGCATGGGCAGAAATGACATGCAGGGTTTTGCTCGATCGCATCTGTTCGCCCTATTCTGCCAGCCAGAGGGGCAAGCTGTCGGGGGCTAACCCGGTAATGGCGGTTTGCGCGCAATCGGCCAGCGCGCCAAAACGCATCTGCCGCCCGGTCAATCCGGGGCCGTAATGGGCGTATTTGCCCGAATTTGTCATGATCACCTGCGCAGAGGGCGGAAAGACAGGCTCGCTGATCGAACACCAGCACAGATCGCGCAGCACCTGCACGCCTGCCGCTTCCAGCCGCGCAAGCGTGCCATCGGCGCGCAATTGCGCCTGCACATCCACGCCGCAAGTGATGATCGCATCTACCCCCTGCCCCACCTGCTTGCCCGCCATCAATTCGGCAAATGCCCGACATTCCGGGGCCGAGGCATGGGGGCTGCCAATGGCAACAAGCTGCACCGCGCGCGGGGCTGCGTTGAATTGTTGCCACAGCGCGGCGAGACCCGCGCGCGAGATATGGGCCGCATCCGCGCCCGGCACGGGCGGCATATGGGCCTCTGGCGTGACGCCTGCGATATGCAGCATCGGCGCGGCAGAGGTTGTGCCAAAGGCCGCACAGAGCGCCTTGAGGTTACAAGCCGTGGGATTGGTATGTTCCAGCCCTGTCAGGCAGGGAATGCAGTCTGGCGCCAGCGCGCCTGCCAGCCAGCCCAGCAGGGGCCAGATGCTATCATCCGCACCAGCAGGGAAATCCACATGGATCATCCGCGCAGGGCGGCGGGCCTCTGGCAAATAGACGCCCGACAGCGGCGCGCGCCCTGTCATGGCGATGAACAGATCCAGAAAATCCGGGTGTTTGACAGTGCGCGCGCCCAAAACAGTGTGGGCATAGACAACCGCATTCGATTCCGCCCAAGCGATTGCTTCATCCTGAACAGGTGCATCTTCCAGCAGATAAGGCGCACAGGTGAAGGTCGGGCGCGCGCCCATCGCCACATAGGCATCCGCCAGACGCGCGGCGGGGCCGCCAAAAGACGGTGGCACGCCCTGCGCCTGCCAGTGCCCATGTTCCACCGAAATTGCGTTCATCGTGGTCGGAACGCGCGTTTGCGCGCCCATGGCCAGCATGGCCTCGGCAAAGCGCAGATTGGCGGGGCTGGCATAGATGCAGCCATCAATATGCCCGCGCGTGATATCTGTCAGGCCACTGGCCCCTTGCTGCGCCGCCATGATACAGATGATTTTCATGGCCAGCGCATTGGCCGCGCCTTCGGCCCCCTCCAACATGGCGCGGTCATGCTCTGACAGGATCAGCGTATCGGGATTTGCCGCCACTAGGGCAATATCCAGCGCCCCGGCTTGCAGCCGCGCGGGCGTGATACGGGCATGCGGCATCTGCGCAAGCTGATCAAAAACAGGCGCAGACAGGCGCAGCACAGGCAAAGCGTGATCAAACAGATGCGCCGCAATCAAGGCCCCAAGCGTGAGCACATCTTCACTCTCTCGAAACACCAGCGCGGCCGGGGCATGGCCATTGAGCCCCAGTTCCAGCAAAACCCCGCTGCCAGTGCAAGACCCGCGGCTTGTGGGCATCAGCACCACTCGCCCGGCCAAGGATTGGCCGCAAAGCGGATGATGGGTATCTATCACCTGCCCCGTTGCGGCATCCACCCCGCCCCAAAAGCTCAGGCCCGGATCACATAGCTGGACATCCCCTTCGGCCTGTGCGGGAACAATACTCAGCGCTGTTTCGGTCATGTGACAACAAATCCATGTGCAAAAGGATCACGATCCTCGATGAAGATCGTGTTATAGCCCGTCATCCGCGCCCAGCCTGCAATAGAAGGCACGATCCCGGCATGAGGCCCCACTTGGGCCACGGCCTCGACACGGCCATGAAACAGGCTGCCGATGATCGATTCATGCACAAATTCCTGCCCCACCTGCAAACGCCCCTGCGCGGCCAGTTGTGCCATGCGTGCCGATGTGCCTGTGCCGCAAGGAGAGCGGTCTATCGCCTTGTCGCCATAAAACACCGCATTGCGCGCATGGGCGCGGCTGTCGCGGGCCGCGCCTGTCCAGAGAATATGGCTCAGGCCGCGAATTTGCGGATGTTCGGGATGGATGAATTCATAGGCGGCATTCAGCGCCGCGCGCAGGCGCGGGCTGATCTGCACCAGCTCTGCCGCGCTGAAATCGGCCATATCGCGGAAATTTGGCTGCGGCTCTACTATGGCGTAGAAATTGCCGCCATAGGCCACATCCACCACCACCTCGCCAAACCCTTCGACATGGGCGCGCAGGCCCGTGGCATGCAGATAGGCGGGCACATTTGTCAGCCGCACCTCCTCTATATATGCGCCCGATTGGGTATAGGCGATGGCCACGCGCCCGGCAGGCGTATCCAGCGCCAACTGGCCAGCCACGCGCGGGGTGATCAAACCATGTTCCAGCGCCATGGTGACAGTGCCAATCGTCCCATGCCCGCACATGGGCAGACAGCCTGATGTTTCGATAAACAAGACCCCGATCTCACAATCGGGCCGCGTTGCGGGATACAGGATTGCGCCTGACATCATATCGTGGCCGCGCGGCTCGAACATCAGGCCAGTACGCACCCAATCATGGCGGGCCAGAAAATCCGCGCGCCGCTCCAGCATGGTGGCGCCCTCCAGATGGGGCGCTCCGCCAATGACCAGCCGCACCGGATTGCCGCAAGTATGGCCATCAATACAGGAAAAGATATGCCGGCTCATTGAAACCTTTCAGGGGCAAAGGGCCGCAGATCAAGCGGGGGGGCGCGGCCTGTCAGCAAATCGGCCACGATTTCAGCCGTGGCGGTGGATTGGGTCAGCCCCAGATGGCCGTGGCCAAAGGCGCAAATCACGCCCGGATGGCCCCGCACAGGGCCAATCGCGGGCAGGCTATCGGGCAAGGATGGACGAAAACCCATCCATTGCGTGCCCCCTTCTGTGCGCAGCCCCGGCAAAAAGGCGCGGGCCTTTTGCAACATGGCCTCGGCGCGGCGCATATTGGGGGGCAAGTCCAGCCCGCCCAATTCTACCGCGCCGCCCACACGCAGGCCAGAGTCCAGCGCCGAAATCACAAACCCATGGCCCGAAAAGGTAAGCTGGGTGCGCAAGTCAAAGGCATCGGCGGGCAGGGTGGTGTTATAGCCGCGCTCTGTCTCCAGCGGGATACGCAGCCCCAGCCCTCGCGCCAGATGGTGCGACCAAGCCCCCGCCGCCAGAACAACGCGGCCCTTAAGCAGGCCTGCGCTGGTTTGCACCCCGTCTGGGCGCAACGCCAGCGCTTCTTGTTGTACCAACTCGCCGCCACGCGCCAGAAACTGCGCCGCAAGCGCCAGTGTATAGGCTTTCGGGTCTGTCACGCTATGCCAATCAGGCGTCCAGACACCATGTGTAAAACGCGGCGCAATACCGGGCTGGATTTCGGCAATGGCCGCGCCCTCCACAGGCTCGAAGGCTATGCCATTCTCGGCGCGCAACTGCCAGCCCGGCAGGCTGGCGCGATATTCGCGCGCCCCTTCATATAGCTGCAACTGGCCCTTGCGGCGCACCATATGCGACAGCCCCTCGCGCGCCAGAAAGGGCGAAAGCGTGGCTTGCGAATGGCGCATCAGCGCAATCAGTGCTTGGGTAGAGGCCGCAACCTGCCCCGGAAAACTGGCCTTCCAGAAGCGCCACAGCCATGGCGCGATCTTCAACGCGTAGGCAGGCGGAATGGAAAGCGGCCCCAAAGGATCGGCCAGCCAAAAGGGCGCTTGGCGCAAAATGCGCGGCGCGGCCAAGGGCAGGATATCGCTGAAGGCAAACGCCCCCGCATTGCCCGCAGAGGCCCCTGCGGCAGGCCCCGCCCGCTCTATCACCCGCACCGACAGGCCGCGCGCCTGCGCGGCCAAAGCGACGGACAGGCCAATAACCCCGGCCCCCACCACCAGAACGTGATCAGATTGATCCTGCATCAGCGCACGTTTGAAAGGAATTTTTGTGTTTCCAAGTGCTGAGGCGCGCCGAAAATCTGCTCTGGCGGGCCAATCTCGGCCAAAATACCCTGATGAAAGAAGGCCACGCGCTGCGACACATCGCGCGCAAACGTCATTTCATGGGTGACACAGATCATCGTCATCCCCTCTTCGGCCAGCATTTTCAACGTGTCCAGCACCTCGCCCACCAAAAGCGGATCAAGCGCCGAAGTCACCTCGTCAAACAGCATATATTGCGGCGACATGGCAAGCGCGCGGGCAATCGCCATGCGCTGTTGCTGGCCACCCGACAGGCGCGAGGGATAGACTTTCAGCTTATCCGCCAAGCCCACATGGCTAAGTTGGCGCACAGCAATCTCTTCGGCCTCGGCGCGCGACATGCCCAGCACCTTGCGCGGGGCAAGCGTGACATTGTCCAGAACAGACAGATGCGGGAATGCGTTGAATTGCTGAAACACAATCCCCACCTTGCGGCGCAGCTTGTTCAAATCAGTGCTGCGGGCATGGACATCGGTTCCGTCAATTCGGATATGGCCCGACTGGATCGGCTCCAACCCGTTGATGCAGGTCAGCAGAGTAGATTTGCCAGAGCCAGACCCCCCGATGATAGAAACCACCTCACCGCGTGCGACTGTCAGATCAACGCCCTTGAGCACCTCCAGCTTGCCAAAGGATTTATAGACCTTTTCAATCTCAATCATGCTCGCGCCACCTTTTTTCCAGTCTCTCACCAAAACGGGCCACCGGAAAGCTGATAAGAAAATATATCGCCCCGGCCACCAGCAGAATGAACATCGGCTCTTGCAGGCGCGTCACAAGGATTTGCGAGGCGCGCAACAATTCGATGATGCCCAGCCACAGCACAAGGGCGCTATCCTTCATCACACCCAATGTCAGGTTTATCCAGCTTGGCAGGCCCACGCGCAGCGCCATGGGAAAGACGATCTGCGTCTGATCCTGCGCCCATGTCATGCCGAGGGATCGCGCAGCCCTGCGGGTGGTTTCAGGCACAGACAGGATCGCGCCGCGCACCACCTCTGTGCACAGCGCCGCCGTATACAAGGCAAGCCCCACGCAGGATGTCACAAAGGGCGACCAGCCAAACCCCGCGATGGCTTGAAACGAATTTGCCAGCACAAGCTGGATCAGCAAGGGCACAGAGCGCAGGACATCCAGCACAAAAGCCAGCGGCCATGTCACCCAAGGACTAAGCGCGCTGCGCATTACCCCAAAGACCAGCCCCAAAGCCGTGCCCCCGCCCACGGCAATAGCGGTGATCCACAAGGTCACGCCTGCCCCGCGCAGCATGAACATCAGGTCATTCCACGTCATGGCTGTATCAAACATGGCCATGCCCCCTCAATACCGGAACAGGCGCCAGGCAATCAGCCGCGCCGCCAGCATGACTGCCTTGGCGATCAGATAATAAAGCACCGCCGCCATGGCAAAGAGTTCGAATGTGCGGAAAGTGCGCGCATTCAGGTTTTGTGTAATTCCTGTCAAATCGGTTGCCATGCCCACTGTCACGCCCAGCGATGTCATCAGAATGGCCCAGACCATCTGGTTCGTGGTCGGCAGAAAAGAGATGCGGAACATCTGCGGCATGAGGATCAGCCGGAAGGTTTGCGCCTGCCCCATCCCCAGCGAGCGGCCCGCGCGCGTCTGGGTTTGTGGAATGGCGCGCAGCGCACCCCGGAAGGTTTCGCACAGATAGCCCGCATTGTTGAAGGCAATCCCGGCCAGAAGTGCCACATAGGGGCTAAGGTAAATCCCGAACGAACCAAGGCCGAAATGGGCCATATATATCTGAAACAGTGCCGGTGTGTTGCGGGCCACTTCCACCCATGCCGTGGCAGGCGCTCGCAACCAGATGGATTTTGAATCGCGTGCAACCGCAAGCAAAACCGCAATCGTAATGCCGATCACCAAAGACAGAACGGCTATTTCCAGCGTGACCAGCGCCCCTTCCAGCATGCGCGGAAGATGGCGATAGGCCTGACGCCATTGGAATGTGTAATCAAACATGAACCGCCCTGTCGAACCGGAAACAGGCCGGGAGGAGAGCGCCCCCCGGCCCCGTGATCAGCCGATCAGCGATAGACGCCGGGCACTGTGAGTTCTGGCGCGGCAGAGCCGCCAAGCCATTTTTCATACAGTTCCTGGTAGCGGCCAGTACGTACCTGCTGGTTTACGAACAGATCCAGATAGTTGATCAGCCCATATTCCTGCCGCAGGGTAATCAGGCCCACATAATCGATCCCGAAAGGCGCCTCACCCCCGATCACCAGATTTGGGAAATTGCCGCTTTCAACAATCGCAGAGGCCACGGTGGAGGTGACAACAGTGGCCTCGATCTGGCCCTGTGACAGCGCAAGGAACACATCCGCCTGGCTTTGATAGGGCCGGAAAGCACCGCCGCCCCATTCTGTCATCTGCTCTTCCAGTGCCAGCGCTTCAAAAACCCCGGCAACAGAGCCGACATTGCGCCCTTGCAAGTCCTCGAAGGTTTCAATGCCCGTGCCCTCGCGGGTAAGGACAACATTGGTAAAGGCGAAATAGGGGATAGAGAAGCCTACGGTTTTCGCGAGCTCCAGCGTATCCGAAGTAGAGGCCACGCCAACATCCGCGCGCCCCGACACAAGCGCGGGAATCCGATCTGGGAAAGGCGTGTCCACGATCACGGCATCCACACCAAGGGCCGCGGCCAGATCGCGGCAGTAATCCACATCAAAGCCAATCGGCTCGTTATTGGCATCGCGCGAGCCCATGGGCGGGAAATCCAGTGTTACCGCACAGCGCAGCGTACCCGAAGAGATGATGCTGTCCAGCTTGTCCGCCTGCGCCGCGCTTACCGTAAGCGAGAGGCCAAGTGCCGCACCGAGAAGATAGAGTGGGTTCATTGCAGTCTCCCTTGTTGAGGTAGTGTCTTTTTCTGAAAGTATGAGGCTGGCCCCATAGCAACGCAACAAGAACTTTTGATATGTATTTGCTGCATGCATCTTGTCGGCATGGTGGATCATTCCCCTTGCGGCAGGCCCGGAACGGCAGGCCGCAACCCTTCTGGCAGGTTCTGATAACATACCGGGCGCAAAAAGCGCCGGATGGCCAGTGTTCCAACCGAAGTTGCGCCGAAATTCGTACTGGCGGGATATGGCCCGCCATGCACCATGGCCTCTGCCACCTCTACCCCGGTGGGAAAGCCATTGAACAGCACGCGCCCAGCCTTGCGTTCCAGCAAGGGCAAAAGCAAACGCGCGCTTTGCGTATCAGCCGGGGTATCGGCCATATGCACTGTGGCTGTCAGCTGTCCGGGCATGGTGCGGGCAAGGGTTGCCATCTGCGCGGCGGTATCGGCCCAAAGCACCAGCCCCACCGGGCCAAACACCTCTTGCGCCATCGCGGGTGTGGCCAGAAAATCCTCTATGCTTGCGGCATATAGCGCAGGCCCCATCTCACGCCCGGCACCGGAGGGGGCAAGCACTATCTCCACCCCCGGCAGCGCGGCCAAGGTGGCGCAGCCTGTGCGCGCGCCCTCTGCAATGGCCGTGGTCAGCATGGTTTGGGGCACAATCTGCGCCAACGCCGCGCATGCCGCATCCAGAAACTGCCCGCCAGCGGCCCCGCGCGGCAGCACCAAAAGCCCCGGATTGGTGCAAAACTGCCCGACACCCAGCGCCAGAGAGGCCGCCCAAGCCTGCGCCAATTCTGCGCCGCCCTGCTGCACCCTATCAGGCAGAATGAACACGGGATTGATTGCACCAAGCTCTCCGAAAAACGGAATGGGAACCGGGCGCGCCGCGCAAAGATCGAACAAAATCCGGCCCACCCGGTGCGAGCCTGTAAAGCCCACGGCCTGAATGGCCGGATGCTGCACCAGCGCGGCCCCGCTCTCTGGGCTGCCATCCTGCACCATGCCAAAAACGCCGGGGGAATGGCCACACGCCGCCAAAGCATCGCGGATCGCTTCGGCCACAAGGCGCGATGTGCCGGGATGGGCGGGATGCCCCTTCACGACAACCGGGCAACCCGCCGCCAAGGCCGCCGCAGTATCCCCCCCACCGGTAGAGAAGGCGAGCGGGAAGTTGGACGCTCCGAACACCGCCACAGGCCCGATGGGCCGCTGGATCATTTGCAAATCCGGGCGCGGAAGGGGTTGGCGGTCTGGAAGCGCAGGATCATGACGATACTCCAGCGCCGTGCCGCCCAAAAGATGCGCAGCAAACAGCCGGAATTGCCCAGAGGTGCGGCCAATCTCTCCGGCAATGCGCGCCGCTGGCAGGGCGGTTTCCTGTGTGCAGATTTCCACAATCTCGGCCCTGCGCACTTCAATTGCATCAGCAATAGCGTGCAAAAGCTGGGCGCGGGCAGATGCGCTTGTCCAGCCATAGCTGGAAAATGCCTCTTCTGCCACATGGCAGGCCCTGTCCACATCTTGCGCGCCAGGCCCCGCACTCACCCATTGGCCCGCAATCAGATGAGGCGTTTTCGCGGCTGGCAGCATTGATTTACCCTCGCGACATGACATGCTTGGGTCATTGGACTTTATTCCTGACGACATGTCAAATACATTATGTATGCAAGATGGCAGGGTATAGAAAAGGAGCACCGCAATGCACGCAAATGAAACAATCTCGCTAAAGGACTTGTCGGCGCAGGTGATCGGCATTTTCACCAAGGCGGGGTTCAGCCCGCTGCAAGCGCAATCCTTGGCGCGTGTCATTGTTGCGGGCGAAAGGGATGGATGCAAATCGCACGGGATTTACCGAATCGAGGGCTGCTTGCGCACATTGCGCGCAGGCAAGGTGAATCCTGTAGCCGTGCCGGCCCTGCATGTGGATGATAGCGCGATTGTGCGGGTGGATGCGCAGGGCGGCTTTGCCAATGCCGCTTTTGACACCGGGCTAGAGGCGCTGGAGGCGCAGACAGCACGATTTGGCCTTGCGGCGCTGGTGATCACGGATTGCACCCATTTTTCCGCCCTCTGGCCAGAGGTCGAGGCTTTGGCCGCGCGCGGCATGGCGGGATTGGCGATGTGCCCAAGCTATGCAACCGTTGCCCCATATGGCGGCACACAGGCTCTTTTGGGAACAAATCCGATTGCCTTTGGCTGGCCGCGCCCCGGCCAACACCCCTATGTATTCGATTTCGCAACCTCGGTCGCGGCGCGTGGCGAGGTGGAATTGCACCGCATCGCGGGCAAGCCCCTGCCCGACGGCTGGGCCATGGATGCCCAAGGCCAGCCCACGACCAGCCCGGAAGCAGCGCTTGCAGGGGCCATGCTGCCCTTTGGCGGGCATAAAGGCTCTGCCATCTCGACAATGGTGGAATTGCTGGCCGCCGCCATGATCGGTGATCTGACCAGCCCGGAGGCGCTGGAATTTCTGGGCACAACCACGCTTGCCCCCCGGCATGGTGAATTGATTCTGGCCTTCAACCCACAACGCTTTGCAGCAGGCAGACAAACCGACCCATTCGCGCGGGCGGAAATACTATTGCAGGCGATCACGGGGCAAGGGGCGCGGCTGCCCTCGCAGCGCCGCTATGCGGCGCGCGATATCGCCATCAAGACGGGCGTCACCCTCAGCGCAGACGAACGCGCACAGCTTGCCCGGCTGGAGGCGCAGGGGCTGGACGGGATTTCATAATCCCGCCCGCAATCCTCACTTGGCGGCAAAGCCATGCATGGCGCACCATTCGCCATACCAACGCTCAAAAAGCGCAAGCTGGCCTTGCGCATGCGCCGCCTGCGCGGGGCTAAGCGTATCGGTGTCATTGAAATGCAGCGTGTATTCAGGCGCGCCGCGCAATGTCATCAGATATTTGTAGTACAAGACCAGATCCGGCCCTTCATCAAAGGATGACAGCACATGAAGCGCTGCGTCCAGTTCCTGCGCGAGCGCGCGCGCCGCGCAATCGCCTGCTGCTGCCGCTTGTGAAAGGGCGACCAGATGCAACACCTCTTTGGGCAGCGCATTGCCAATCCCGGTTATGGCCCCGGTCGCGCCACAACTGACAAAACCATGTACCACCATCGTATCTACACCCACCATCAAGACAACATCGTCCCGCCCGCTGGTGATATTCTCTGCCGCATAGCTTAGCGCCGCAGCACCGCCAAATTCCTTGAACCCCACAAGATTGGGATGTTTGGCCCGCAGCGCGAAGAACAAATCGGCGCGGGTTTCAAAGCCATAATAGGGGCTGTTATAGATCACTGCTGGCAGTTCCGGCGCGGCGGCAAGGATGGCCGCGAAATGGGCAGCCTGCGCCGCGGGCGCAGAGCCACGCGACAAAACCCGCGGGATCACCATCAGGCCATGGGCGCCCACTTGCGCCGCATGGGCTGCATGGGCCACGGCGCTGGCAGTGTTCACAGCACCTGTGCCCACAATCACCGGCACGCCCGCTGCCACCAGCCGGGCGACACCTTCCATACGCTGGGCATCCGACAGCAAAGGCCAGTCTCCCATAGAGCCACAATAGACAACGGCCGACATGCCATGTGCAATCAACTCCTGCCCCTTGCGCACAAGCGCGTCGAAATCCGGGCTGCGGTCGGGATTGCACGGGGTCATCAAGGCGGGAATGCAGCCTGTGAAAATCTGGGTATTCATGTGTCCTCCGTCTGGGTCAGGGCAGGCATATCAGCTGCTGCAACGTGCATCGCAGCCACAGCGCGTGATCTTGTATTTTTATTGTCGACAAAAAACACGCAAAGCGCAAGAGCATAGTCGCCGCAAGCCGACGCCTTGCAGGTTTCACCGGTTTTGAGAGAGTGGCCGTGCCTTACAGCCCGATTTCGGTTCGGCGATCGCGCGTGAGCATGGCTTGAATCTGCGCCACAATCTGATCGGCATGGGCCTTGGCCACGCGGTCACATGCCCCGATATCCCGGTCGCGGATTGCCGCGATTATGGCCTCATGTTCTTGCACAATCGGATAGGGCAATTCATCATTGAAGGACGAATAATAGACCCGCAAAATCCGCCGCCCCTCATCCAGCAGGCGCAGGAACAGACTTTGATAATAGGGGTTGCGCGCGGCCTCACCGATTGCGGCATGGAAATCGCGGTTTGTCGCCAGCATTGCGCGGGCATCGCGGTCTTCCACCGCGCGCACAAAAGCCGCCTGACATTCCATAATGGCGCGCAGGTCATCTTCGGTGCGATATTCGCCCGCAAGCCGGGTGGTAACGCGATACATCAAGGTGATCGCATCAAAGAAATGATGCAGGTTCAGGAAATCGATCTGCGCCACCACTGTCGAACGGTTGGGCAGGGTTGTGACCAGCCCATCCCCCGCCAGACGCACAAGCGCCTCTCGGATCGGGGTGCGCGACATGTTCAGGCGTTCGGCAAGCTGGCTTTCATCAATCTGGCTGCCCGGCGGCAAAACCAAATCCAGAATTTCGTCGCGCAAGATATCATAGACATATTTCACCCCCGACCCGCGCTTTCTGTCGGGTGAGCGTTTCTTGGGACTGGGCGATGTTGTCATCTCGGAAACCATACTGTCTTTCTGCGTGCCGCACATATGCCAGTCAAAGGCCAGTTGCGGCGCAATCTGCCACAAACTGGTACGAATAGCGCCTCTCTGCAACCCTTGCTGGCCCCAAACCTGCCCGGCCCTGTAGCCCTTAGCGCAAGATACGATTGATATGGCCCATCTTGCGCCCGGCCCGTACCTCTGGCTTGCCATACAGATGCACGGCAACATCCTTGGCGCGCAGCAAGTCTGGCAAGCGCTGGATGTCATCGCCAATCAGGTTTTCCATCACCACATCGGCATGACGCCCGCCATCGCCCAAAGGCAGGCCGGTTATCGCGCGGATATGCTGTTCAAACTGGTCTATTGCGCAGCCATTCTGTGTCCAATGGCCGGAATTATGCACGCGCGGGGCAATTTCATTCACAATCAACCCGGCAGGCGTGACAAATAATTCCACCCCCAGCACGCCGACATACTCCAGCGCGTTCAATATCCGGGCCGCAATCAGCACGGCATCACTGCGTTGCGCGCCGCTTAGGCGCGCGGGCACGCGGGTTTCGCGCAAAATGCCTGCTTTGTGCAGGTTTTCCCCCGGATCATAGGCCGCCACCTCTCCTGTCAGGCCGCGCGCGGCAATGACCGAAACCTCGTGCGAGAAGGTGACAAACCCTTCCAGAATTGCGGGCGCCCCGGCCATTTCCGCCCATGCTGCCGCCAGATCATCCGCGCCATCCAACCGGGCCTGACCCTTGCCATCGTAGCCCATGCGGCGGGTTTTCAAAATGGCGGGCGTACCCAGCGCGGCAAGTGCTGCCGCCAGATCATCCGGCCCATCCACAGCCTGAAACGGCGCGGTTTGCAGGCCAAGGCCGCGCAGAAACTGCTTTTCCTGCAACCGGTCTTGCGACACGGCCAAAGCCTGCCGCCCCGGATGGATCGGGCGCAAGGGTTCCAACAGATCAAGCGTTGCAGTTGGGATATTCTCAAACTCAAAGGTGATTACATCCACACTGGCGGCAAAGCGCGCCAAGGCTTCCGCATCATCCCATGGCGCGGTTGTCACATGCGCGGCAACATGGCCTGCGGGCGGGTTGGGGCTGGGATCATAGATATGGCACAGATAGCCAAGGCGCGCAGCGGCCACAGACAGCATGCGGCCCAATTGGCCACCCCCCAGAATGCCGATCACACGGCCAGCGTGAAGCGGTTCAGTCATCGCGCGGCTCCTGGGGGATAGAGGCGGAAAGATCAGCACGCCATGTGTCCAGCCGGGCAGCGAGGGCGGGGTCTTGAAGCGCCAGAATGGCCGCCGCCATAAGCCCCGCATTTGCCGCACCCGCAGCGCCTATGGCCATGGTTGCCACCGGATAGCCGCGCGGCATTTGCAAAATGGAATACAGGCTATCCACCCCCGACAACGCCTTTGTCTGGACAGGCACACCAATCACAGGCACGCGGGTTTTGGAGGCCATCATACCGGGCAAATGCGCAGCACCGCCCGCGCCTGCAATGATCACCTGCAAGCCGCGATCCACAGCGGTTTTGCCATAGTCCCACAGCCTGTCGGGCGTGCGATGGGCAGAAACGATCCGCGTCTCATAGCGGATGGCCAACGCATCCAGTATATCCGCCGCCGCGCGCATGGTGGGCCAGTCCGATTGGCTGCCCATGATGATGCCCACCTGAATATCGCCCATATCCACCCCAACAAAAATTTCGCGCACTATACTGATCAGGCCTGCGGGCGCAATTCCATCAGGCGATGATATCGGGGGTCAGTTCATCCTCTATGCGCGATATGTGATCTTTCAGGCGCAGTTTCTCTTTCTTGAGGCGCTGAATCGTCAGCGCGGCACTTGGCCCTTTTTCCTGAAGCGCCATGATCGCCTCATCCAGATCGCGGTGCTTTTGGCGCAAAACTTCGAGTTTGACGCGCAACACGTCTTCATGGCTCAGTTCCTGAGGAGAATTCATTGGCGCGATTCTGTTCTTGTTGCTTTTCCGCAGCCTAGACGGATTTTGCCCGATGCAAAAGCATTTGCGCGCCCTGTTGCCAAGAAAGCCCCGCGAAAACCCCTTGTGAGGCGTGAAATCCACCCCATATCTTCTATAACGGGCTGCCGAAACGGGGCCTGCAGCAATGTCGCTTACACGAAAGGGCTAAGCTGATGACAAAACTGAATTTCCCGTCTCATCCCCTGCTTTTGGGGTTTGACAGGCTGGAGCGGCTGGTGGAACGCACGGCCCGCGCCGGAACTGATGGGTATCCGCCCTTCAATATCGAAGTAACGGGGCAAAACAGCTTTCGCATTACCCTTGCACTGGCAGGCTTTCGCGAAGAAGATTTGTCCATCACTGTTGAAAAACGCCAGCTTTTGGTGCGCGGCGCGCAGGCGGATGGCGAAAAGGATCAGCGCGTTTTCCTGCATCGTGGCATTGCCGCACGCCAGTTTCAGCGCGCTTTTGCGCTGGCAGATGGCGTAGATGTGGCACAGGCGCAGTTGGAAGACGGGCTTTTGCACATCGATTTGCACCGCAAGGAACCCGAAGACAGCATTCAGACAATTCCCATCTCCAGAGGCTAAGGCGAGAGGTCACGAAAATGAATACAAAATTCCCCCTCCACTATAGCACACATCCGATTGCCTATGTGCGCCCGGTGAAGGCCAGCGATCTACCCGATGACATTCGCCAGCAACTGCCCGGCGTGACCGATCTTTACGCCATTCATCACGAAGAAGGCGAGCGCCTTGCATTGGTCACAGATCGCACGATGGCTTTTGTCATGGCGCGGCAAAATGATCTGCATCCGGTCAGTGTGCATTAAGAGCAAATGCGCCCGGCAACGGGCCATTTACAATGCATGATCCATGCAAAAAGGGCCGGGTTTCCCCGGCCCTTTCGCGTATCTTGCCCTAAGGGCAGATTACATCATGCCGCCCATGCCGCCCATATCGGGCATGCCGCCGCCAGAATTCTGGCCTTTCGGCTCTGGCTTGTCAGCAATCATGGCTTCGGTTGTGATCAGCAGGCCAGCGATGGATGCCGCATCCTGCAGTGCTGTGCGCACAACTTTGGCCGGATCGATCACGCCGAATTTGAACATGTCGCCATATTCGCCTGTCTGCGCGTTGAAGCCGAACGTCTTGTCATCAGACTCGCGGATTTTGCCTGCGACGACAGAACCGTCAAAGCCTGCGTTTTCAGCAATCTGACGCAGCGGCGCTTCAATCGCGCGGCGCACGATGCCGATGCCGACATTTTGATCGCTGTTTTCGCCGGTCAGACCTTCGAGCACTTTCGCACCCTGAATAAGGGCCACACCGCCGCCAACAACAATGCCTTCCTGCACGGCCGCGCGGGTTGCGTTCAGCGCATCGTCAACACGGTCTTTGCGCTCTTTCACTTCCACTTCGGTCATGCCGCCAACGCGGATAACGGCAACACCGCCAGCCAGTTTGGCCAGACGCTCTTGCAGCTTTTCCTTGTCATAGTCAGAGGTTGTTTCCTCGATCTGCTGACGGATCTGGGCCACGCGGGCTTCGATCTCGGCTTTCTCGCCTGCGCCATCAACAACGGTTGTATTGTCCTTGTTGATCGACACTTTCTTGGCGCGGCCCAGCATGTCGAGGGTCACGTTTTCCAGCTTCATGCCCAGATCATCGCTGATCACCTGACCACCTGTCAGAATCGCGATATCCTGCAACATGGCCTTGCGACGGTCGCCAAAGCCGGGGGCTTTGACGGCAGCAATTTTCAGGCCACCGCGCAGCTTGTTCACGACCAGCGTGGCCAGAGCCTCGCCTTCCACATCTTCAGCGATGATAACCAGCGGCTTTTGCGACTGGATCACAGCTTCCAGCAGCGGAACCATAGGCTGCAGCGAAGACAGTTTCTTCTCGTGGATCAGGATCAGCGCGTCATCCAGATCTGCAATCATCTTGTCAGCATTGGTGACAAAATAGGGTGACAGATAGCCACGGTCGAACTGCATGCCCTCGACAACATCAGTCTCTGTTTCCAGACCTTTGTTCTCTTCAACGGTGATCACGCCTTCATTGCCGACTTTCTGCATCGCATCGGCAATCTGACGGCCGATTTCCGCTTCGCCATTGGCAGAGATCGTGCCAACCTGCGCCACTTCGGCAGTGTCACTTACCGGGCGTGCCGCAGCTTTGATGGCTTCCACAACCTTGGTGGTGGCCAGATCGATCCCGCGCTTGAGATCCATCGGGTTCATACCGGCAGCAACCGATTTCAGGCCTTCGCGGATGATGGCTTGCGCCAGCACGGTTGCAGTGGTTGTGCCATCGCCAGCTTCGTCATTGGTGCGCGAAGCCACTTCTTTGACCATCTGCGCGCCCATGTTTTCGAACTTGTCTTCCAGTTCGATTTCCTTGGCAACAGACACACCGTCTTTGGTGATACGCGGAGAGCCGAAAGACTTGTCGATCACGACATTGCGGCCTTTTGGCCCAAGCGTAACCTTTACAGCATCGGCCAGAATGTTCACGCCGCGCAGCATGCGGTCGCGGGCATTGGTGTTGAATTTGACGTCCTTAGCAGCCATTTTGGTGCCTCCTGGTTGTCTTGTCGTTTAAAATAAGGTGCGAAATCAGGCAATAATGCCCAGAATGTCGCTTTCCTTCATGATCAGCAGCTCTTGGCCATCGATCGTCACTTCGGTGCCCGACCATTTGCCAAACAGCACGCGATCGCCAGCCTTCACGGCGGGTGCAATCAGCTCGCCCGAATCCTTGCGCGCGCCTTCGCCAACCGAAATAATTTCGCCTTCGGCAGGCTTTTCTTTGGCGGTGTCAGGAATGATCAGACCGCCTTTTGTTTTGTCTTCGCCTTCAAGGCGACGGACGAGAACACGGTCATGCAGCGGTTTGAATGCCATCTGAGAACGCTCCTTTGGTTCCAGGTTGAAATCGTGTTAGCACTCACTGTGTTCGAGTGCTAACGAGCCTGAGATAGGCAAGCGCGCCCCCCCTGTCAACACCCGTCTTGTGCAAAATTCTGCATCGGCCATTGCGCGGCTTGGGGCAGCTATGCGGCGCAGTGCAAATGCACCCGGATTCGCTGCCTGACACAGGATATCCAGTATCGGCTTGGCGCAGATTGGGCCGCTCATCCTTGCCCCGGCTAAACCCCGCTGCCCCGCCCCGGTGAACACGGGCCGCAGCGCCGCCCCCTCTTGGCCTTCGCTGGCCCTCTGTGATCGAAAATTTACAGGGCATGATAGGCTTTTGTCAGCGCGCACCCCTTCGCCCTGCCGTGACAAGTCCTGAAACCACAGCTATAAGCGCGCCCGAACAGCGCAAAGCCCGCCCCTTCAGGAGCCTTCATATGATCCAAGTTTTTGGCCATTATTCCCCCGACACAGATTCCACCGGATCGCCCATTATATGGGCATGGTATTTGAACGAAGTCGCAGGACAGCCGGCAGAGGCCGTGCTTCTGGGTGAACCAAACACCGAAGCGGCTTTTGTGCTGCGCCATTGGGAGTGCCCCAAACCCGCAATCAGGACAGAGTTTGCCGATGGCGCGCCGGTGGTCATCGTGGACACAAACAATCCTGCCGAATTGCCTGCCAATATCAACTCTCTGGATATCATGGCGATCATCGACCACCACAAACTGGTTGGCGGGCTGGAAACCAAAGGGCCGATTGATATCACAATCCGCCCGCTGGCCTGCACCGCCACAATCATGCATGAGTTGATTGGAGATGCGCCCATGCCCGATTGGGTAAAGGGGATAATGCTGTCTTGCATCCTGTCGGACACGCTGGAATTCCGCTCTCCCACCACCACCCCCAAGGATCGCGCCGTGGCAGAGGCGCTGGCCGCTGATCTTGGCGTGGATATGCATGATCTGGCCGCACAGATGTTTGCCGCGAAATCCGATGTCTCGGCCTTCTCGGCGGCAGAATTGCTGAAGATGGACGCCAAGAAATACGCTGTTGGCGGCAAAACATTCCGCATCTCGGTTCTGTAAACCACCAGCCCCGCGCAAATTCTGGCCCGCAAAGAGGCGCTTGTCGCCGCCATGCCAGAGGTCGCGGCCGAAGATGGCGCAGATGAGGTGATGCTGTTTGTCGTCGATATCCTGAACGAGGAAGCACCCCTGCTTGTGCCAAGCCCGGTGATCAAGGCTGTGGCGGAAAAATCCTTTGGCGTCTCGGTATCGGGGGATACTGTCGTTCTGCCCGGCGTCATGAGCCGCAAGAAACAGATCATCCCGGTGTTGTCGCTGTGACCCGCATTCTCTCGAACTTTGCCGAAATCTCTGCGAATTATACACTCGCATTGGTGGATTTATGGGGCTGCGTGCATAACGGGCTGGAAGTCTACCCCGCTGCCGAAGCGGCGTTGAAAGCGTTTCGGCAGGGCGGTGGCGTGGTGATTCTTGTCACCAACTCCCCCCGCCCCCAACCCGGCGTGAAAGCCCAGTTGGACGCGATGGGCCTGTCACAAGAGGCCTATGATGGCATTGCCACCTCTGGCGATGCCACACAGGCAGCCATGCTGATGGGCGCGGTGGGGCGGCGCCTGTGGCATTTGGGGCCAGAGAAAGACCATGCGTTTTTCACCAAACTGCCCGATTGGGCCGCAGACCAGCCCGCAATCGAGCGCGTGAGCTTTGACGAGGCCGAGGGCATTATCTGCACCGGCCTTGTTGACGAACAAAACGAAACGCCCGATGATTATCGGGGCCGTTTTCTGTCGGCCAAGGCGCGCGGCTTGAAACTGCTTTGCGCCAATCCCGATATCGTGGTGGATTACGGAGAGACCCGCGTCTTTTGCGCCGGGGCCTTGGCCGAACTTTACACCCAGATGGGCGGTGAGAGTTTTTATTTCGGCAAGCCACATCCCCCGATCTATGATCTTGCGCGCCGCATCGCCGCACAAACCGGGCTGAAGGTTGCGGAAGAGCGCACAATTGCCATTGGCGACGGGATTCGTACCGATGTGCAGGGGGGAATCGCCGAAGGCATGGATACGCTGTTCATCACAGGCGGATTGGCGGCGGCAGATTGCGGGGAGGATGTTGAAAACCCCGATCCCGCGCGGCTGCAAGACTTCATCACCCGTGAAGATCGGACTCCCACATTTGCAATTGGCCGTCTGCGCTAGTGCATGCCGCTCAAAACTGGGATCCGGTTTTGCGCAAAAAGACATGCGACCACGTAAGGCTAGAGTGGGTCGCGTGACTGCGGATGAACGCGACACGCTCTAGCCAAGTGGATTGCCGCAGTGTGGCATGCAACATAAAAGCCGCCCCCACTGGGGCGGCTTTTTGCAAGGCGCGACAAGATGGCGCGCAACATAATTACCACTTTCGTACTATTATAGATTTATTATTACTCATTGCAGTTGCAAGAAAGGCTGGTTTCCGATAATGCTGCACTGCAACACAGATATGGATTCGGCCAGTCAAAGGGCAAAGCGCGATGTTGGACACAGGTATGAATGACAATCTTCCCCGCGGCACGATCTGCATTGAAGACTTGGAAATCGGGATGTCGCGCCATCTGCGCAAGGAAATCACCAATCGCGATATCGAGCTTTTTGCCGAAGTCTCGACAGATCGCAACCCGGTGCATCTGGATGATGATTATGCCCAAGATACAATCTTTGAAGGCCGTATTGCCCATGGCATGCTCACCGCCGGGCTGATCTCCGCCGTGATTGGCGAGCAATTGCCCGGCCATGGCACGATCTATCTGGGCCAGACGCTGAAATTCATGGCCCCTGTTCGGCCCGGAGATGTGGTTCTGGCACAAGTTACCGTGCTGACCATCGATTATGCAAAACGGCGCGTCACTCTTGAATGTCGCTGCATGGTAGGGGATAGGACAGTTCTGAAAGGCGAGGCGACTGTGCTTGCGCCAAGCCGGAAATTCGACTGAGGGCGGGCGCGATTGCCCCGCAGGGGGCAGATGAAGACGCACCATCACTGGCACGATATCCCGCTAACCGCCAAGGGTGCCTCTGTGGCAATGGGCAATTTCGACGGGGTGCATCGTGGCCACCAGCGCGTGATTGATCTTGCCCGCCGCGATGACGCGCCCTTGGGTGTTGTCTGTTTTGAACCCCACCCGCGCGAGTTTTTTGCGCCCGATGCTCCGCCCTTTCGGCTTATGAACGCCCAAACCCGCGCCAACCGCCTTGCGCGGCTGGGCGTGACACGGTTGTATCAACTGCCTTTCGGGCCAGAATTGTCCGGCTTCAGCGCAGAAGATTTTGCCCAAAGCGTGCTTGTCGATGGGCTTGGGGTGCGTCATGTCGTTGTGGGGGCGGATTTCTGCTTTGGCAAAGGGCGCAAGGGCACAGCGCAGGATCTGGCCGCTCTGGGTGCAAGCCTTGGGTTTGATGTGACCATCGCGCCACTTTTGGCGGAGGGGGATCGCGTTTTCTCGTCCACCGCCATCCGGCAGGCGCTCAGCGAGGGGCGCACCCGCGCAGCTGCCGATATGCTGGGCCATTGGCACAGGATTGACGGCGCAGTGCTGCATGGTGAAAAGCGCGGGCGCGAATTGGGCTATCCCACTGCAAATATGTCCATCACCGGGCTGCACCCGCCGCGCTTTGGCGTCTATGCGGTGCTTGTCACTGTGCTGGACGGGCCGGATCAGGGCGAATATCATGGCGTGGCCTCTCTGGGGGTGCGGCCCATGTTTGGCGAGAACCTGCCCAATCTGGAAACTCATATCTTCGATTTCACAGGCGATCTTTATGGGCGCGCCCTGTCTGTGGCGCTGGTCGCGCATCTGCGCGATGAAATGCGCTTTGACGGGCTGGAAGGGCTGATTGCCCAAATGGACGCCGACAGCCGTGAGGCGCGCAGGATTTTGGCCGCGCTTTTGGAAGTGCTAACGGGCTGGGGCTATCCAATGGCAGGTTTGAGCGGGTTGGGGGACATTCGCAAAGCCGCGCATTGATGGGCCGCGGTGCGGCGATCCGCCAGCAGTGCTAAGCGCTTTATGCTGCCCAAGTCCGAACGAAACTCAGGCTATGCGCAGGTTGCAGCCAAATCGCTGTGCCGGGGGGCGGCCCAGCGATGCGCGGCGGCCTTCGGCCTTGATTCCGCGCTTGGCGCGCTTCTCCAATGTCCCCACCCCACCCCAAAAGCTGCCCTCAATAACCGAAAGTCACAGCACCAAGAAACGGTTTTCAGCGCGCCAAGACCGGGCGCATGCGCCCTCACGTGCCGTGCAATTCCTTTGTCGCGGTCAGGCGCACATCGGGGTAATCGCGGCCAACGCGGTCTATATCCCATTGCAGGCGGGTCATGAAAACCGGATCACCATCGCTGTCGGCGGCCATATGCTGCTTATTGGCGGCGGCAAATTTCTCGACCGCCAGTTTGTCGCCCGAAACCCAGCGCGCAGAGGTGAATTGCGTTGGCTCAAAGCGCACGGGCAGGCCATATTCCAATTCAATCCGGCTGGCTAATACCTCAAACTGCAACTGCCCCACCACGCCCACGATAAAGCCAGACCCAAAGGCGGGCTTGAACACCTTGGCCGCGCCTTCTTCGGCAAATTGCGTCAGTGCCTTATCCAGATGCTTGGCTTTCATCGGATCACCCGCGCGGCAGGCTTGCAGCAATTCCGGCGCGAAAGACGGAATACCTGTAAAGCGCAGCGCCTCGCCCTCGCTCAGCGCATCGCCAATGCGCAACTGCCCATGGTTGGGAATGCCGATAATATCACCGGCCCAAGCCTCTTCGGCCAATTCACGGTCAGCGGCCAGAAACAGCACCGGGCTTGCCACCGACATCTGTTTCTTGGAACGCACATGCAACAGCTTCATGCCGCGTTCAAAATGGCCAGAGGCCAGACGCACAAAGGCCACACGGTCGCGGTGCTTGGGGTCCATATTGGCCTGAACCTTGAACACAAAGCCCGTAACCTTGTCTTCTTCCGGGGCAATCTGGCGGCTTTCGGCCTTCTGGATTTGCGGCTGGGGCGCATAGGTTGCAATCCCGTCCATCAATTCCTTCACCCCGAAAGAATTGATGGCAGAGCCAAACCAGATCGGCGTCAAATGCCCCTCAAGCACAGATTGCGGGTTAAGGGGCGGCAGCAATTCGCGCGCCATTTCCACTTCTTCGCGCAGCTTTGCCAGAAGGTGCGGCGGCACATGGCTTTCCATCGCCGGGTCATCCAGCCCGTTGACAACAATCGAATCTGCGCGCTTGTTGCGATCGGCGCGATCCATCAGCTCCAGCCGGTCGCGCAGCAGATCATAACAGCCCAGAAACTCTGCCCCTGTGCCGATAGGCCAGCTTGCGGGCGTCACATCTATCGCCAGATTCTGCTGGATTTCGTCAATAATATCGAATGTCTCGCGGCTTTCACGATCCATCTTGTTACAGAATGTCAGGATTGGCAGATCGCGCAGGCGGCATACCTCAAACAGTTTGCGCGTCTGGCTTTCCACACCCTTGGCCCCGTCAATCACCATGATCGCGGCATCTACGGCGGTCAGGGTGCGATAGGTATCTTCGGAGAAATCCGAATGGCCCGGCGTATCTACCAGATTGAACCGGTAGCGCCCGAAATCAAATGACATGGCAGAGGCCGACACCGAAATGCCCCTGTCCTTTTCCATCTGCATGAAATCCGACCGCGTGCGCCGCGCTTCGCCCTTGGCGCGCACTTGGCCCGCCATCTGGATTGCCCCGCCAAAGAGCAGGAATTTTTCAGTCAGCGTTGTTTTGCCCGCATCAGGGTGCGAGATGATGGCAAAGGTGCGGCGCCGCGCGATTTCAGGCGGCAAGGCGGGGCGATTTGATCCGTGTTCAAGCATGGCGCGCGTATAGGGCGCAATGCGCGCCCACGCAAGTTATTGCGCGCAATCGCGGCAGAAGGGTGTTGCGGGCAAAAGATCAAGCCGCTCGTCGCTGATCTGGCTGCCACATTTGGTGCAAAACCCATATTCCCCGGCCTCGATCCGCTTCAAGGCCGCTTCCAGCATAGGGATTTCCCGTTGCGCCGAAAGGCCAAGGGCTTGAAGCGTTTCATCTTCTTCATGCTCGGTGGCGTTATCTTCCCAATCCGCGCTGCCATGGGTGGAGAGTTCCTCATCCACAAATGTCATCCGCGCCAGCAATTCCAGCTTGCGCTCGGTGATCTGGGCTTTGCGGGCGGCGATATCGGTCATGGCCTGTGCTCCTTGTGGTTTCAACCAGACTAGCGGGTTTTGGGCGCTCATGTCCTTGATCCGTGTCAATTCCCCCCTTTTCGGGGCGGGGCTGGCAGGCTATCAGGGGCTTATGTTGAAAACACGCATCATTCCCTGTCTGGATGTCGCCGATGGCCGCGTGGTCAAAGGCGTGAATTTCGTTGATCTGGTCGATGCCGGTGATCCGGTAGAAGCTGCCAAAGCCTATGATGCGGCGGGGGCAGATGAATTATGCTTTCTCGATATTCACGCCACCCATGAAAACAGCGGCACGATGTTTGATCTTGTCACCCGCACCGCAGAGGCCTGTTTCATGCCGCTGACAGTGGGGGGCGGTGTGCGCACGCCTGAAGATGTGCGCGCGCTGTTGCTGGCCGGGGCGGATAAGGTGTCATTCAATTCCGCCGCTGTGGCCGATCCCGATGTGGTGGCCCGCGCGGCCGATCGTTTTGGCAGCCAGTGCATAGTGGTCGCGATAGATGCCAAAACCGTCAGTCCCGGCAAATGGGAAATTTTCACCCATGGCGGGCGCAAACCCACAGGCATTGACGCGGTGGAATTTGCCCGCACTGTGGCGGCAAAAGGGGCGGGAGAAATCCTGCTCACCTCTATGGATCGCGACGGCACGCGCGCAGGGTTCAACCTGCCGCTGACACGGGCGATTGTGGATGCGGTGGGTATTCCGGTTATCGCCTCTGGCGGCGTGGGAAATCTGGATCACTTGGTGGAAGGGGTGCAGGTGGCTGGCGCTTCAGCTGTGCTGGCCGCTTCGATCTTCCACTTTGGCGAATACACAATTGGGCAGGCCAAGGCCCATATGGCCGCAGCCGGTATCCCTGTGAGGCTGGTATGAGCGCGCTGGCACGGCTGGCCGCCACTATTGCCGCACGCCAAGGGGCAGCCCCCGATAGCAGCTGGACAGCCAAGCTATTGGCCAAAGGCCCGGAAAAATGCGCTGAAAAATTCGGGGAAGAGGCGATTGAAGCCGTGATAGAAGCCGTCAAAGGCGACCCGGCGCGCCTGACGAGCGAGGCGGCGGATGTGATCTATCATCTGCTGGTCATGTGCGCCGCGCGCGGTGTGACGCTGGCGGATATAGAGGCAGAGCTGGCCCGGCGCGAAGGCATTTCTGGCCTTGCCGAGAAAGCCGCGCGCCAGCCCTGAGCGCTCTTGCCTCTCTGTGCTGCGGGGCATAAAGAACACATGTTAACAATTTACAAAGGCGCAGCGTATGAGTGATTGGCTGCTTTCGCTGGTGGGCACACCAGAAGGTGCGCGTCTGGCCACGTTTCTGGCCCTGACTGCCGCGCTGGCCCATGCCATCTTTGGCGCTTTGCAAAAGGGCGGGCATGATCCGTGGCTGTCGCGCGGGGCGATTGATCTGGCACTTGTGGCCATGTCTGCACCCATCGCAATCTTTGTTTTTGGCCCCCCTGCCCCGCATATGTGGCCCGTTCTGGCGGGGGTGGTAGTGATTCACTTTATCTACAAACTGGCTATGGCGCTGGCCTATGAACGCGCGGCCTTTACCGTGGTGTACCCTGTGGTGCGCGGCACTGGCCCGCTGATTACCGTTCTTGCGGCGATGGTGTTCTTTGGCGAAAGCTATACCGCGCTGCAATGGCTGGGCGTGGCCTGCCTGTCGGGCGGGATTTTGCTTTTGGCGCTGCGCAACCTGTCGGAAGAACAGATTGACATGCGCGCGCTGAAAATCGGGCTGGCCTATGCGCTTGCGGGCGGGGTGATGGTGGCAGTCTATACCACCTATGATGCCTGGGCGATCCGGCTGTCGGGCGATCCAATGGCGTTTCTGGCGTGGTTTTTCTTCCTCTCCTCGGTGGATTTCATGATTCTGGGCGCGCTGCGCTATCGCAACATGGCCCACCGCCCACGCCCATGGCCGCTATTGCTGCGCGGGTTTTCAGGGGCGCTGATTGCCTATATCAGCTTTGGCGCAGTCATGATCGCCACCTTGATCGGGAAAGTGGGCGAGGCAGCGGTGCTGCGCGAAACTTCCACCGTGTTTGCGGCGCTGATTGGCTGGTTCATTCTGAAAGAGCGCGTTGGCCCGCGCAAAATGGCCCTGATGAGCCTGATTGCGCTGGGTGCGATTATCGTTGAATTTGGGCGCTAGAGCGTGTCGGCAGGCAGAACCGACCAAAGCTTGCCAAGGCATCCGGGCCGTATGCCCTGTTCGAGCGACATATTTCCCCCGCAAGATCACAGGCGCGAGGAGATAATCCCTGTATTGATCCCGCCCATGCGCAATTCACCGAATAGACGCTGATATTCCATTTTGGGGCAAAGGTCTTGCACCACTGCCACCCCGCGCGCCTGCGCGGTTGCGGCGGCCTCGTCATGGCGCACACCGATTTGCAGCCAGATCGTGCGCAGGTTTGGCAGCATATCCAGCGCCTCGGCAACTATCGGGGGCACATGGTCGGAACGGCGAAAGATATCCACCATATCCACCTCAGGCGGGCAATCTGCCAGCCCCGCGCGCACGGTTTCGCCCAACAGCTCTTCCCCCGCATGGCCGGGATTGATGGGGATTATGCGAAAGCCTTTCAGCTTCAGGTATCGCGCGACAAAATAGCTTGGGCGCACCGGGTTGAGGGAAACCCCCACCACCGCAATACAGCGCGTGCTGGTCAGGATCTGGCGTAATGTGCTGTCAGACGGTTTGTTCATGCGCGCATGAAACCCCTCAGGCCCGGCTTTGGCAAGATGAAAAAACGCCCGGCAAAAAGCCGGGCGCAGGTGCGGAACGAGGGACAGTAACATGGAAGACGCGGATGTTCCGGTCGCGCGTCATATACTTGAGATGGGAAGGCTTGCGCCAATGTCCAGAGATGCTCGCGCAACTGTGAGAGGGGCTAAGAGGCTGCACGATAGGTGAGGTCGCGATAATCGGAACGCAGCGATAGCGGTCGCGATGTCATAGCATAAGCCACACACCTCACATTGTGATAAAACTAACACACAATGCAAGCGCCCCTACCAAAAAGCAAATTAATGACAGAACCACAGCAATAAGCCCCCTAAACAAATACCGATTGGATGTATCTATAGCCCTTGCAGCTTCGTCCGGCCTTGAAGCGCGTTCCGAAATATCGACAAATCTGGTTGAAGAAAATCCAATAATCCACGCAGCTGCTCCCAAGCCAACCCCCAAAACCCATATTCCAAGCGCTATACCAACTGTTCTCCCTGCAATGAGAGATAAAAGGCTCTCAATTTGAGACAGACACGCGACCAATGCGCCCGAATTTATCAAAATTATGGCCCGTATCGCTCCCTGTGCATATGTCTGCGAAATTTCTCGATAATCTGCCATACTTACCTCTCCACCTCACCGCTTCCCCCGCCGCTTCACGCCGCCCCGCTGCCCCGGCCTACCCGCGGTTGACCGGGGTTTGACAGCGTGATCCACGGCATCCTCGATCACCGATTGCCGCGCAAGCGGGTCATCGGCGATGGCAAGCTCTACGGCTTCCAGCCGTTTCACCTCGTCACGCAGGCGGGCGGCTTCTTCAAATTCCAGATTTTCGGCGGCCTTGCGCATCTCCAGCCGCAGCCCTTCCAGATGGGCTTGCAGGTTTGCGCCCGGTTTCACTTTATCAACCTTCGCTGTGACGCGGGCCATATCGGTATCGCCCTGCCACAGGCCCGATAGCACATCTTCCACATTCTTGCGCACGGTTGTGGGGGTGATCCCATGGGCCAGATTATAGGCCACCTGCTTTTCACGGCGGCGGTTGGTTTCGGCCAAGGCGCGCTCCATGCTGCCTGTAATCCTGTCAGCATACATGATCACGCGGCCATCGGCATTGCGCGCGGCCCGCCCGATTGTCTGCACAAGGCTTGTTTCCGAACGCAAAAACCCTTCCTTATCGGCATCCAGAATCGCAACCAGCCCACATTCGGGAATATCCAGCCCCTCGCGCAAAAGGTTGATCCCGATCAGCACATCAAAGGCCCCCAGCCGCAGATCGCGCAAAATCTCTATCCGTTCGATCGTATCAATATCGCTATGCATATAGCGCACGCGAATACCCTGTTCATGCAGGTATTCTGTCAGATCCTCGGCCATGCGCTTTGTCAGCACTGTAACCAGAATGCGCAAATCGCGCAGCGCCACGCGGCGGATTTCATCCAGCAGATCATCCACCTGCATATGCACAGGGCGGATTTCCACCTCTGGATCAACCAGCCCCGTGGGCCGGATCACCTGTTCGGTGAAAACACCGCCTGTCTGTTCCAACTCCCATCCTGCCGGGGTGGCGGATACAAACACCGATTGCGGGCGCATCGCGTCCCATTCTTCAAATTTCAGGGGGCGGTTATCCATGCAGCTTGGCAGGCGGAACCCATGTTCGGCCAGCGTGAATTTGCGCCGATAGTCGCCCCGATACATGCCGCCAATCTGAGGCACGGAAACATGGCTTTCATCGGCAAACACAATCGCGGTATCGGGGATGAATTCGAACAATGTGGGCGGGGGTTCGCCCGGTGCGCGCCCTGTCAGATAGCGCGAATACTTCTCGATCCCGTTGCAAACGCCTGTGGCTTCCAGCATCTCCAGATCAAATTTTGTGCGCTGCTCCAGCCGCTGGGCCTCCAGCAATTTGCCCTCGGCCACCAACTGGTCAAGGCGCTGCTGCAATTCCCATTTTATGCCCTTGATCGCCTGCTGCATGGTTGGGCGCGGGGTAACGTAATGGCTGTTGGCATAAATGCGGATTTGCTGGAAACTGTCCGTTTTCGCACCTGTGAGGGGGTCAAATTCGGTGATTGCCTCCAATTCCTCGCCAAAAAACGATAATTTCCATGCGCGGTCGTCAAGGTGGGCGGGCCAGACCTCGATCACATCGCCGCGCACCCGAAAGCTGCCGCGCTGAAAGGCGGCATCATTGCGGCGGTATTGCTGGGCAACCATATCGGCCAGAACCTGCCGCTGGTTATAGCTTTCGCCCACTGTAAAATCCTGCGTCATGGCCGAATATGTCTCGACCGAGCCAATGCCATAGATGCAGGAGACAGAGGCCACGATGATCACATCATCGCGTTCCAGAAGCGCGCGGGTGGCGGAATGGCGCATCCGGTCGATCTGTTCATTGATCTGGGATTCTTTTTCTATGTAAGTGTCAGAGCGCGCAACATAGGCTTCGGGTTGGTAGTAATCATAATAGCTGACGAAATATTCCACCGCGTTATCGGGGAAAAACCCTTTGAATTCGCCATAAAGCTGGGCGGCAAGGGTTTTGTTGGGGGCAAGGATGATCGCGGGGCGCTGGGTTTCCTCGATGATCTTGGCCATTGTATAGGTCTTGCCCGTGCCCGTGGCCCCCAATAGCACCTGATTTTGTTCACCCGACAGCACCCCTTGCACCAGTTCGGCAATGGCTTTGGGCTGGTCGCCTGCGGGCTGGAACGGGCTGGACATGCGAAAGCGCCGCCCGCCTTCCAGCTTGGGGCGCGTCAGCACGGCGGGGCGTTCGGCTGGCAAATTGCTGTTGTTATGCGGCATGGGTTTTCCCTTGGGGCTTTGGCGCATAGTTGGGCTTTCGCCCCTTGGGTTCAAGGGCTGAATGCGGCGCGGAGCAATGCGCGCCCAGAAGCGGCGGGCAGGGCCTTGGAAATTTCGCGCAATGCAGGTGCAATCTCAGGCCCCGGCCCTGCAGTTCAGCAAATACGCCCCAGAATGACCGGGCGGGCCGGGGCCGCGCTGTGGCCAATCTGGCAGGCGCCCAGAAAAGCCGTTGCTGCCTGTTCCGCCTGCACATCCGTTGCGGCATGCACGCGCGCAAGCGCCATGCCTTGTGTCACTCCTGCCCCCTCTGGCAGGATATCGGAAAACCCCACACGCGGATCAATCCTGTCACCCGGCTGGCGCCGCCCCCCACCAAGCGCGATAACCGCCACACCGAGTGCGCGGGTATCATAGCCCATGACGACACCCGCCATAGGGGCGGATATCTCGCGGATAACGGGCGCGGCGGGCAAGTGCCGGGCAGGCGCTTCCAGCAGATCACGCGGCCCGCCCAACCCGGCCACCATCCGGGCAAAGCGCTCTGCCGCTGCGCCAGAGGTGACGGCGCGCTCCAGCGCCATGCGCGCCTGTGCCAGATCGGGGGCAAGCCCCGCCTGTACCAGCCCTTCCGCGCCCAGCGCGCATGTCACTTCCCACAAGCGCGGATCGCGTGCGCGCCCGGTCAGGAAATCCAGCGCCACGGCCACTTCCAGCGCATTGCCCGCCGCCGGGGCCAAGGGGGCGTTCATATCGGTGAGCAGCGCCACTGTGCGACAGCCTGCACCCTTGGCCACATCCACCAGCGCGCGGGCCAGCCCCTCGGCCTCTGCCGGGCTGGCCATGAACGCGCCATTGCCGCATTTCACATCCAGAACCAGCGCCTCCAACCCCGCCGCCAGCTTTTTGGAGAGGATCGAGGCGGTGATAAGATCAAGCGATTCCACTGTCGCGGTCACATCTCGCACAGCATAGAAGCGCTTGTCGGCGGGGGCCAGTTCGGCGGTTTGGCCAATGATCGCGCAACCCACCTGTGCCACAAGGCGGCGCAAATGCCCCATGTCGGGGGCGGTATCATAGCCGGGGATGGCCTCCAGCTTATCCAATGTGCCGCCCGTATGGCCAAGGCCGCGCCCCGAAATCATCGGCACATAGGCCCCGCAGGCCGCCAGCGCAGGTGCAAGCATAAGCGAGACTGTATCGCCAATCCCGCCCGTGGAATGCTTGTCGAGCACTGGCCCCTGATCCCAGTGCAACACGGCGCCGGAATCGCGCATGGCCTCGGTCAGGCCCACGCGCTCGGCCAGCGTCATCCCCTTGAGCACGACAGCCATGGCGAATGCCCCCAGTTGCGCATCGCCCAGATCACCCGATGTTATGCCGCCCACAAGCGCG
This sequence comes from Roseinatronobacter sp., assembly GCA_022565265.1. Lineage (GTDB taxonomy): Bacteria > Pseudomonadota > Alphaproteobacteria > Rhodobacterales > Rhodobacteraceae > Roseinatronobacter. The sequence continues at coordinate 32,719 of JAIUNA010000004.1, forward strand.
CCAATCTCGGCGCGGGTCAGGCTGTGGCCATCGCGCTTGCGGCGGATCATCTCCTGATACAGCATGCAAGCCCCACCCTTTGCCCGTATTCAGACTTGCCTTTCCCTGCGCCAAAGGCAAGGCTTCATCAAAAGGGGGCCACCGCCATGACAGACCCGCGCATTGCCGCAAGCTTTGCCCAGCAAAGCATGATGACCAGCCTGCACGCCCGTCTTGTCAGTGCCCATGCGGGGCGCTGTGTGATATCGGCCCCGCTCTTGCCGGCCTTTCGCCAGCAGCATGGCGCGGCCCATGCGGCTGTGGCCTTTGCCGTGGGCGATTCTGCGGCGGGCTATGCCGCGCTGAGCCTGATGCCGGAGGGGCAAGAGGTGATGACCGTTGAAATGAAAATCAACCTTCTGTCGCCTGCCATGGGCGAGGGGCTGGAAGCGGTGGGCGACGTGCTGCGCGCCGGGCGCAGGCTGACAGTTGTGCGCGCCGAGGTGGTGGCGCTGCAAGGCGGGGCGCGCAAGACAGTGGCGCTGTTGCAAGGCACGATGATCGGGGTTTCCTGACAGCTCTGGACAAGGGGCGCGCGGATAAATACGACACACGTTCATTACCCGAAAGTGCCCGCAATGCCCACGCGCCCGACCCTTGGAAACTGGATTGGCCTGATCGCCTTGGGGCTGATCTGGGGGGCCTCTTTTCTGGGGGTGGCGATTGCGCTGGAGGGGTTCACGCCTGTCTGGCTGGCGGCAGTGCGGATTGTGATTGGCGCGCTGACATTAAGCGCCATTGCCGCAGCGCTGAAAGTGCGAGTTCCCGTATCCGGCGGGGTATTAGCCTTTGCGGCGGGGATGGGCGTCTTTTCCAATGCGTTGCCCTTCTTTTTGCTGGGCTGGTCGCAACAGCACGTGTCCTCAGGCTTCGCCGGAATCACGATGGCGGCAATCCCGCTTTTCGTGATCGGGTTTGCCCATTTCCTTATTCCCGGCGAAGGGCTGAGCCGCCAGAAATCACTTGGCTTCATGCTGGGGCTGATTGGGGTGGGGGTACTGATCGGGCCGGGGGTTCTGGCGGCCTCCGGATCGGAATTTGAAGGGTTGGCGCGGCTGGGCTGCCTTGCCGCCGCCCTAAGCTACGCGGTCGGCGCGATCCTGACGCGGCGCTGCCCCGATGTGCACCCTGTGGGCTTTGGCGTGCTCGCGCTCTGGGTGGCCAGCGCCATCATGCTGCCCGCAGCGCTGATCACCGAAGGGCTGCCGCAGATGCCCGCCATGCGCCCCTTTCTTGCGGTGCTGTATCTGGGCCTGTTGCCCACGGGCTATGCCACTTATCTGCTGGTGGGGATCATCCGCAGCGCTGGCCCCAGCTTTTTGTCACAGGTGAATTACCATGTGCCTGTCTGGTCGGTTCTGCTGGGGGTGCTGGTGCTGAACGAGGATTTGCCGGGGCGCTTTGTGCTGGCGCTTCGTATCA